>CAMLDK010000001.1 GCA_946478995.1 uncultured Candidatus Saccharibacteria bacterium
TTGCCGTAAGTGTTTGATTTTTGCGCCGAATGCCCGGTATGGGTGGTCTTCGATGTTAGGCATATATAATATGTTAGACCCATAATCGTCTAGATGCAACCCTTGGGAGGCCTCACTTAACTGCTATACTTCTTAAAGTGAAAATAAAGCACAGCCAGCCCTTGTCAGCACATTCTACGATGCGGCTCGGCGGGCCGGCAAAATTCCTAACAGAGATTACCGACCGCAAGCAAATCGGCGAAGCAGCCGCATGGGCTAAAGACAACGGTTGCAAACTGATCATGATCGGCCACGGCAGCAATATAGTCTGGCAAGACTCCGGCTTTGACGGCTTGGTTCTAGTGAATAAGATACCCGGTTTTGAGATCAGGCAAGAAAAGGACAGCTATGTAGCGAAGCTTGGCGCCGGAGAGGTCTGGGACGAAATGGTCGGCAAGTTGGTAGGCGAAGGCCTGTCCGGAGTTGAACAGCTTTCGCTGATTCCGGGTACGGTGGGTGCAACGCCGGTTCAGAATGTCGGCGCCTACGGCCGCGAACTGTCCGACGTATTAATAAGTGTTGAGGCTTATGACTTGGAACAAGACAAATTTGTTGAAATTCCAAATGATGAATGCAGTTTTGCCTATAGAAGAAGCCGCTTCAACCGCAAGGATCGCGGCCGTTTTATGATATGCTCCATAACGCTTAGGCTTGTTAAAGTTAATCCTTCCCCGCCGTTTTACGCATCGCTTGAAAGATACCTAAAAGAGCACGATATAACTGAATACACGCCGGGGAATATACGCGCGGCCGTAATCAGCATACGAAATTCAAAATTACCGGATCCGAAGAAAGTTGCCAACTGCGGATCATTTTTTGGAAATCCGATAATCAGCGGAAAAAAACTGGCTGAACTAAAGACAAAATACACAGATATGCCGGCTTGGGAGACAGGTGGCGGAGACTATAAGATTTCCGCCGCCTGGCTGCTGGATAAGCTGGGCCTGAAAGGTTATAAAGATCCGGCGACAGGCATGGCTTTATGGCATGCCCAGCCGCTGGTTTTCGTCAATGAAAATGCCGAATCTACTAAAGATTTGCTGAGTTTCAGGGAAGATATAAAATCCCGCGTCAAAGAGAAGTTCGGCCTGGATTTAGTTCAGGAGCCCGAGTTAATTTAATTAATTCCTAACAAAACATGTACATATGTGTACATTACGCTATTATTTGAGACTGCTTGGAAGCGGAAAATCGAGTGCGAATTTGCGTATTTCTTCCCTTTGTTTGGCAAGTTTTTGAGTATCGTCGCGGTTTAAGATTGCCTGATCTATCCACTCGGCTACTTTCACCATGTCGGCTTCTTTAAGTCCTCGGCTGGTTAATGCGGGCGTTCCTAAGCGAATACCGCTGGGGCTATAGGCCGGCCGAGTATCGAATGGCACTGTGTTTTTATTAACAGTAATACCTGCCTTGCCTAAAGCGTCTTCCGCTTCTTTACCGATAACTTTCTTGTTTGTTAAATCAATCAGCAAAAGGTGGTTATCGGTTCCGCCGGTAACCAGCTCATATCCGCGGCCGGATAGCTCTGCGGCAAGCTTCTTGGCGTTTTTAACGATTTGCGTGGCATAAGTTTTAAACTCCGGTTTTGCCGCTTCGCCCAAAGCTACGGCAATGGCTGCGGTTTGGTGATTGTGCGGACCGCCTTGCAGGCCCGGGATTATCGCCCTGTCAATAAGCGTCGGCAAATTTTCCTTGGTTCTTTCGGCTTTTTTAAGCGGAGTCGAGGGGTTGCCGTTGCAGAGTATTAGAGCTCCGCGCGGACCGCGCAGAGTCTTATGAGTGGTGGTCATAATTACGTCGGCGATTCCGGCCGGCGATGGATGCTCGCCACCGACTACCAGGCCGGCGATGTGCGAAATATCCGCCAGTAGCCAGGCATTTACGCTATCGGCAATCTTCCTGAGTTTTTTCCAATCATATATGCGCGGATAAGCGGTAGCTCCTACAACTATCATCTTTGGATTTTCGGCCTTTGCCTGTTTTTCTATGGCGTCATAATCCAAATATCCGTCCTTGCCGGTTTCGTATTGTACGGACTGATATATAGTTCCGGAAAAATTAACTTTCAGCCCGTGCGTCATATGGCCGCCGAAATAAAGCTTAAGTCCCATGACTTTGTCGCCCGGATCCAAAAGCGCGTAATAAACCGCCTGGTTGGCTGGCGAGCCGGAATAGCCCTGAACATTTGCATGATCGACACCGAATAGTTTCTTGGCCCGGTCGCGAGCTAAATCCTCTACCTTATCTACTACCTCACAACCGCCGTAATAGCGCTGGCCGGGATAGCCTTCCGAGTATTTATCCGTCAGTACGCTGCCGAGAGCAGTTAATACATCTCTTGAGGTGTGATTCTCGCTGGGGATCATCTCTAGCCCCTCCGATTGTCTTCTCGCTTCCGCGGCAATCAAATCTTCAATAATTTTATCTTGCACAGCTTTTCCCTCTCTAGCTAACGTTTTGTCTTGCGTTATATTACTTTACTAACTAAGTATAATTATTAGTCCAGTTATTCGCAAAAAATAAGATATTACACGCTTACAAATGTATTGTATTGTGATATCATCTGTGATATTTTATTTTACAGATGAAGTCCACGAACGAAAAGATTGGCAACTTAATTTACCAAATCAGGCAAGAGAGAGGTCTAACCCAAGCCGAATTTGCAAGGCGCCTTGGTACTAGTCAGAGCGCGGTCAACCGTATTGAGAAAGGCCGGCAAAACCTAAGCCTGGACACGCTTGGGCGGATCAGTGATGTCTTGAATAAGCAGATCATCAGCCTGGGCGGCCAAGCGGTAAGCTTAAGGATCGAAGGCGGCCATGAACTGTCCGGCGAGATCGTCACCAGGGTAGCTAAAAACTCAGCGGTCTGCTTGCTTCTGGCTTCTCTTTTGAACAAAGGTACCACCCGCCTTAAGAAAATGCCTAGGATCGAAGAGGTAAATCGGCTTATTGAAGTTTTGGTCAGCATAGGCGTCAAAGTACGCTGGATGGCCGGAAACGATTTGGAAATCCGACCGCCGGAGAAGCTTGACCTGAAAAATATAGATAAGAACGCAGCCAGAAGAACCCGCAGCGTGATAATGATGTTCGGCTCGCTCATGCACCAATTCAATGAATTCAAGATCCCATATGCTGGCGGCTGCAAGCTGGGGACCAGGACGGTCAAGCCTCATCTGTATGCGCTTGAGGAGTTCGGCGTCAGCATTGACACGAAATCCGGCCACTACAATGTAAAGGTCAATAAGAAACTACCTAAGAACGTAGTAATGTACGAGTCCGGCGATACCACCACGGAAAACGCTATCATGGCGGCGGCCATTTCTGATGGCGAGGTAACTATAAAAATGGCCAGCGCTAACTACATGGTTCAGGACCTGTGCTTTTTCCTAAAGAAATTGGGCGTGAAAATAGAAGGTATCGGAAACTCAACGCTAAAAATCAAAGGTATCAAAAGCGCCAAACGCAATATCACTTTTTATCCGACGGAAGACCCTATCGAATCAATGACATTTATCGCGGCGGCCGTAGTGACGAATTCGAAGATCACCATCAAACGCGTCCCGATTGATTTTGTTGAGCTGGAGATATTGAAACTTTCCAAAATGGGGCTTAAGGTCACAGTTGACAGCACATACAAATCAGCCAACGGACATAGCAATCTTGCGGATATAACGGTTTACAAACATAATGGCGAGCTTAAAGCCCTGGAAGAAAAAATCTATGGGCGGCCTTATCCTGGCTTGAACATCGATAACCTGCCTTATTTCGTACCGATTGCCGCCGTAGCGAAAGGGCGGACGCTGATCCACGACTGGGTTTATGAGGAACGGGCGCTTTACTATACCGAGATGCGCAAACTAGGCGTCAACATCACTTTGGCTGATCCTCATCGGGCATATATAGACGGTCCGACTAAATGGCGCGAAGATGACATAATCTGCCCGCCGGCACTTCGACCTGCCGTACTGTTGCTCCTGGGTATGTTGGCAGCCGACGGAACCTCTATTTTAAGAAATGTCTATTCGATCAACCGCGGCTATGAATACCTGGCTGAACGGCTTAACGAGTTAGGCGCTAAAATAGAAATCCTCCACGATATATAGAACATCGTCCTGTGGTATAATTACCCCTGTTCTAAAAGTATGCGGGCGTCGTACAACGGCTAGTATATGAGTTTTCCAAACTCAGGACGAGGGTTCGATTCCCTCCGCCCGCACCAAAAATGAAACGATACCCTTTAGCGGTATCTTTTTATTTTTCTGTATGGTTGCGTGGAATCGAACGGGAATGCCACATGGCGCATTCCCCGGCACTTTGTGAGGAAACTTCCGAGCAAAGCGATTCCCCTATCTAGGATAGTCAAATTAAATATAGATGTTAGCTTAATTACTTTTTGTACTGATAAATATAAGCATGGTTCATGTCGCTTTGATATTCCTGATAAACCACTTCTATAAAACTTTCTAACTCGCTCATTAGCTCATCAAATTCCTCATATAGTTTTTCTATGCTACCAGGTATTCCCGATAAGCCTGTCTTGTGTGCAACGACATTTCTTATTTCGCCAACTCTTAATAATTTACTCTTGAAATGGTCTATACCAGATTTTTCGCCTAGCATTTTACTAACTATTTCGCTCTTTTTTCTAAAAGTTAGCTCTCGTAAAATTAATTTCTCAAAATCATCTCTATTTTTTTCATTCTTTTTTGTATCGTCTACTCTTAAAAAACGATTTGTTAGCCATAGAGATAACATTTCGTCCAAATAGGAAATGCTAACCATTATATTTGCTAATTTTTCTTCTGGGGTTTTGTCGTTTATAAATATAAAATGCCTAGACATACAATTCTTAAATCACTCTAAACTTTTAGTGTATAGGTGGTCGTAGCTAGATGTAGAGAATGGATCGCCAATAAAATTACTACCCTCAAACTCACTATTTATATCACTGCAAAAATCCCCAACACCTGAACTTACATTTCCATATAGCCAATCGCATTCCTCACTAATTGCATCGCTAGAATCCCGCGCTTTTTCTAATAGCTCGTTGTAGCTTGCATTTCCTTGATATATAACATCGGCAACGATATCTTCTATTTCAACATCTTCGTTGTAACTTATATCCGCAAGCGCTGCACCATTGATGTCATCGTAATTTTCCAACGTTGCGTCTCCGCAATATTCACCTACTGATTCGCTTATATTGTCGCTCAACCAAACGCACTGGTTGTCTATCCCCTGAATCATTTCGGTCGAGACATCTGCTAACTCACCGTATGTGCTCTCCATATCATCAATAATCTGTTCTGCAATATCAACTTTATCGTCTTGTGTAAGTTTAACGTCTTTAGAAGAATCGGAAAGATTGAAAATAATTAGAAAAAAAACGCCAATACCTAAAAGCCAAGCAATCCCACTGTAATCTTTTTTATGCTTAGGCATTTTAACTTTCTAATGTTCTTTTCTTCTTAATTAGTCTGATTGTACTACTTTATAACTTCTTTTTGCTATAATTAAGTTACCTTCGGGGTTGGGTGAAATTCCCTATCGGCGGTAAAGCGCTTTTGAAGCGACAAGCCCGCGCGCCACTCGTGGCATGACTTGGTTAGATTCCAAGGCCGACCGTAAAGTCGGATAAAAGAAGGAAAATCTATTTACTATTAGATTATTACCCCGTTGGCTGGGGTTTTTTTATGTTCACAGGAATAATCACACACACAGGCAAAGTCAGAAAAGCCAGCGGCAATAAGCTGGTTATTGAAAGTGATTTAGCCGGCCGACTGATGGTTGGAGACAGTATTTCAGTAAGTGGTATTTGTTTGACCGTTACCGAGTCTCATGAAAACAGTTTCTCGGTAGATTTCATCCAAGAAACGAATGATAAAACAAATATTGGTTCACTAAAAGAGAATGATTTAGTAAATCTTGAGTTGCCAGCAACTCCATCTTCCTTACTGAGCGGGCATATTGTTCAAGGTCACGTGGATACGACAGCCAAGGTAAAAGAAATTATCAATGAAGGCAATCAAAAAACATTTGCATTTGAACTTAGGGATAATTTATCCAAATATATGGTTGATAAGGGTTCAGTAACCATAAATGGCGTTTCCCTAACCTTAATTAATGTAGCGAACAAAGAATTTTCAGTCGGTATCATTCCGCACACATATAAGACAACTTCATTTAGCAACCTAAGAATTGACGATTCTGTAAATATTGAAGTCGATGTAATTGCAAAATACGTTGAAAAATTAACGAAAGGAAAGTAGATGGATAAGGTAAAAATAGCCATAGTCAGCAGCTCGTTCAGGCAAGAAGTGGCTGATAACCTGGAAAAGAATGCGCTAGAAACATTTGCAAAAAACGGTGTTGAAAAAAGCCAGATTAAAATTATCCGCGTGCCCGGCGCACTTGAGATACCGCTGGTAGTTAAAAAACTGGCCAAGTCTGGAGAATATAATGCAATTATCACTTTCGGAGCTATCGTCAAAGGAGAAACTTATCACTTCGAGCAAATATCAAATGAATGCGCCAGGGCCTGTATGGACATTTCGCTTGAATATGAAATCCCGGTGATTTTTGAGGTCTGGTCGGTTTACAAGCTGGAACATGCTGTTGAGCGAGCTACCAGAAAAGAAGAAAATAAAGGAGTAGAGGCTGCCGAAACCGCAATTGAGATGATAAAAACTTTGAGGGAACTATGAAAATACCAGACGCCATAAAACACATCAAAAAAGGCGGCATGCTGATTATAGTAGACGATGAATCGCGCGAGAACGAAGGCGACCTTTACGTGGCTTCGGACAAAGTCACCCCGGAAATTATCAACACTATGATAAACCGTGCGGGCGGGCTGATCTGCTGCGCTATTACAAAAGAACAAGCCGGCAGGCTTTCCCTGCCGCTCATGGTCTCGAACTCTAAAAATACTGAAAAGACAGGAGTTAACTTTACCGTCTCAGTCAATGCAAGCAAAAACATTACAACCGGGGTATCTGCTTTTGACCGTGCTGAAACAATCAAAGTTATGTCCTCGCTCGATTCTGATTCCAGCCAGCTAACAAGGCCCGGCCATGTATTTGGTCTGGTTGCCCGGGACGGCGGCTTGCTCGAGCGTGAGGGCCATACCGAAGCGGCGGTCGACCTGGCTGAACTTGCCGGACTCAGCCCCTCCGGAGTAATCTGCGAAGTCGTTGGTAAAAACGGCGAGATGGCCAAGACCGATGAGCTGGAAAAGCTTTCCGTCGAGCTAAACGCCCCGATCGTACACATAAACGAACTAAAAAAATACCTGAGCAAAAATCCTTTACCTAAAAGAGAACATCCGGAAATACTCAAAGTCGCATCCTCTAAGCTACCTACAAAATACGGGGACTTTACTATTGGTATTTATCGAAGCGAGCTTGATGGCAGCGAGCACAGCGTCTTAACCATGGGCAGCCCCCGGAACCCCGCACTGGTTAGAATCCATTCTATGTGCCTGACCGGCGATACCTTCGGCTCTGAACGGTGTGATTGCCAAAACCAGCTTCACCAGAGTATTGAAGCAATTTCTAAGAACGGAAGCGGCATCCTCCTGTATCTCGACCAGGAAGGTCGCGGTATCGGCCTGGAAAACAAGATACGTGCTTATGAGCTGCAAGACCAAGGCTTTGACACGGTAGAAGCAAATTGCAAGCTAGGTTTGCCAGTCGACGGACGGGATTATAAAATTGCCGCCGATATACTAAAAGAACTTGGTATCTCCCAAATAGACCTGCTGACAAACAACCCATATAAAATTGATCAGCTGGAAAAACACGGTATCAGCGTAAGTCCTGTCCCGGTTGAAACCGAACCGAACTCGAACAATAAAAAATACCTGTCTGACAAGAAAAACAAGCTCGGCCATAAGCTGACGAAAGTTTAAGAATGCCTGAAGAAAAATTCATGCGGCGAGTTTTAGAATTAGCGGTTCAAGGAGAAGGATGGACCAGCCCCAACCCGATTGTCGGTGCTGTTTTAGTGAAGGATGGTCAAATTATCGGCGAGGGCTTCCATGAGAAGTTCGGAGAGCCGCATGCCGAAGTCCAAGCCATAGTCTCGGCCGGGAAAAACACAAGAGGGGCGACCCTGTACGTAAACCTAGAGCCTTGTTCGAGCTACGGAAACACCCCGCCCTGCACCGATGCGATTATAAAAGCCGGGATAATTAAAGTAGTGTACGGTTCAAGCGACCCCACCCAGAACGGATCATCGAAAATCTTAAGTGACGCAGGTATAGATGTCCGGGGAAAGGTTTTAAAAGACGAAGCAGATTTTCTAAACCGGCAGTTTCTTTATTTTATTGAGAAAAAACTCCCTTATATAACCGTGAAGTTTGCCGTAAGCTTGGACGGGAAATTGGCTACGAAGACTTATGATTCCAAATGGATCACCAATGAAGGCGCGCGCAGATATGCCCGCTCGCTTCGGGCGAAACACCAGGCAATATTAGTGGGATCAAATACGGTCGTCCGAGACAATCCTCATCTTGGCACAAGATCCAAAAGCCTGAAAGACCCAGTGCGGATAATTTTGGACACGGAGCTTAAAACACCGGCTGATTCACAAGTTTATCGGGACTCAAACGTCATTGTTTTTACCGGTAATAAAACTCCAAAAGATAAGATTCAGCGCTTCCGAGAAAAAAATATAAATGTGCAGACCTTCAACACCAAGAAAATAAACATAGAACAAGTGCTCCAGTATCTGGCGAAACAAAAGATCATTAGTGTCCTGGTCGAGGGCGGCGGCGAGGTTATAGGCAGCTTTATAGACAATAAGGCAGTAAATGAGGTTTACGGCTTTTATGCGCCGATACTGGTCGGCGGGGGGCAAGCTCGTTCAATCTCCGGTACCGGAGCTGAAAAAATTAAAGATGGCCTGAAAATAAAAAATCCGCGATTTAAAAAATTTGGCGATAATTTCTTAATTCACGGGCTGGTATAATTCGTGAGTATGGCTTACAAGAAAGAGTTACAACAAGCGCTCAGGCTTGCCGATACGGCCGACGGGATTTCTATGAAATATTATCGGTCCAGAGACCTGGTAATTGAGACAAAGCCGGATGACTCTCCGGTTACCCAGGGCGACAAAGAAGTAGAAAAAGCACTTAGTAAAATCGTTTCCGAAGAATACGGCGACAGCTACGTAGGTGAAGAAGGCACAAATTCCGAAGCAAGCGGCAGGCGCTGGCTGGTCGACCCAATTGACGGAACAAAGAATTTCCTGCGCGGTTTTCCCATCTGGGGTACTTTAATCTCATTGAAAATTTCCGGCGAAGTAGTTGTAGCATGCATATCCGCACCAGCCCTAGGTAGACGATGGTGGGCAGTTAAAGGAAATGGGGCGTTTACCCAGGATCCAGCCGGTAGTAAACGCAAAATAAATGTATCTCAAGTTAGCGATCTTTCTAATTCATTTTTGCTTCACAACGCGATGATGACCTGGGACAAAACCAATGAAACCGACAAGGTTTTAGCTTTGCTGCGCAAAACCTGGCGCCAAAGGCATGTCGGAGATTTTCTGGCCTTTTTATATGTAGCCGAAGGTGTAGCCGATGGATGCTTTGACAGCTTCCCTGCCCTTTGGGATATTGAAGCCGCCCAGCTAATAGTAGAAGAAGCCGGCGGCGAAGTCTGGACCAGCGCGACCGAAAATACTCCCATCGATGCCCGTCGGCAATGTGTAGCATCAAACGGAAATTTCACCCAGACTATAATTGACGCTCTGGGTCTCACAAAACGATAATTATCTCTGTTATAATGTAGTCTGCCCTTGGCTATTTCGCATTAATAGCGATAAGCCCCGGTAGCTCAGTGGATTAGAGCAAGACGGTTCTAACGTCAAGGTCGGGGGTTCGAGTCCCTCCCGGGGTACCAAGTCTAAAATTCTTATGGACGATAAAGAAAAAGTTAAACAAGAAGTAAGGCAAGAGATCAACCGATACGGCCGCAAGACCTTATATGCATCTTCCCTACTTAGCATCCCGTTTGTATACATAACTTATTTGATTTTCCATAATAGATTCTCGGAAAATGTCGTTTTTGTTATAGGTATGGGAATTTATATTCTGGTTTTAACCATAATCATAAGACTTATAAGGAATTGGCTGCACAAGAAACCGGCAAGCTCCGGCTGGTATAATTGGCTAGATTAGATGAGAACGATAATTCCTCAAAATGCCAAGCTTGTTCCCAAAGAAGCTGAATGTGTTTTCAAGGGTCAGATTTTTGATGTTTACCAGTGGCAGCAGAAAATGTTCGACGGCAGTTTTCAAACTTTTGAGATGTTGAAGCGCGCCGATACGGTAAAAGTCATAGCCATTAAAGATAGCAAGATCGTTATTTGCGAAGAGCAGCAGCCTAATACTAAAGTATTTTTTGACGTGCCGAGCGGCAGGCATGACGTAGAAAGCGAATCGGAGCTGGAAGCTGCCAAACGCGAGCTTCTGGAAGAGACCGGAATGACTTTTGCCAGCTGGAAATTAATTTCAATCAGGCAGTCGAATACTAAGATCGATTGGTTCGTTTATATGTTCTTAGCTACGGATTTCATAAACCAAGGCGCACAAATGTTGGACGCCGGCGAAAAAATAACCGTACACCTAAAGAGCTTTAGTGAGACTATAGAACTTGCTAATGACCCTCGGAATCGCTACATACCTGTTGAAATCCTCAAAAAAGCAGGATCTATAGATGGACTATTGAATTTGCCGGACTTTTCTTAAGTTATTGCCGCCGGTGTAACCTTAGTGCCTGTCGCAGCTTAATCATGCTATAATTACCCCTGTTTCCGACTTATCAACCAATCGGCCAAACCAAGCGTTTCGCTGTTTGGACGATTGAAAGGAGCAGTCGGTATAAACTGAAGTCGTAACAAAAGAAGATTCTCTTATTTTGTTACGACGTAAGTTGGCGCCGCACTGCGACGCGGTGGCTGTAGCTCAGTTGGTTAGAGCGTCTGGTTGTGGTCCAGAAGGCCGTGGGTTCAAGTCCCATCAGCCACCCCATAATAAAAAGTTTTTGCGTGTGTTAATTTGAATGTTGGACTAAACCGGAGTCTCAGTTGAGCCTGAGTAAATCTTTTTCAATTTTTGCATTAATTATGTCTCTGCTTTCCCGAAAAGCCTGCAATATTTCTTCTTCACTCCCTTCAGCTTTCGCCGGGTCTGGAAAATCCCAGTGCCGGCGGTTTTTAGCATTCGGAAAGAAGGGGCAGGCTTTGTCTGCTGAGTCACATACGGTGATCACCTCGTCAAAGCTTTGATCTAAAAAGCGTTTCACGGTCTTGGAAGTTTGCTCTGATATATCTATGCCGATTTCTGACATAACCATGGTTGCTTCCGGTCGTACCTTAGACTCTTCTATGCCGGCGGAAGAAACTTCAAACTTACCCTTGCCAAAATGGCGGAGCAGTCCTTCGGCCATTTGTGATCTCGCTGAATTATCCCAGCAAATGAATAGAACCGTTATCATGGTTTTAATATATCAAACTTAGCCTGAATAAAATGCTGTCTTTTTTAGTGATAAGTTTTCCACGGAACGTATTCAATATTTTTGCGCATAGTTATACAATATAGTCACATTAACAATAAGCGGCTTGTTTGGTGGGGAGTAAGTCAAACAAAAAAGGAGAGTGCGCTATGGCACACCCAAGAGACTTAACACTAAAATTAAACCACGTCTTTATCACTTTGGTAGAGATAGTTCTGGCTGTGAGAGTAATCTTCTCACTTGTGGATGCCGATACGACCAACGGAGTCGTAAAGTGGTTTTACGATATGAGCGCGCCGCTGCTCGAACCGATCCGAGGCATTTATCCTTCGGTAGAGTATTCCAATACATACGTGCTGGAGCTGCCGACGATTTTTGCGATGGTAGGTTATGCGGTACTGGGCTACCTGGTGATCCTAGTAGTGAACCGTAATCCGAATCCAAAAGCCCTGGCAGGATTCGACATCAAAGAAGCTATTCGAAAAAGATTGAAATAAATCAGTAGTACCGAACTACTAAAAAGCGGCCTTTGCTTATATGCAGGGTCGCTTTTTTACTTGTCAGTTCATTGCTTATACCGATGTTGGCACGCAGAGACATATTGTATTTTGCCGGATTGTATTTCAGACCTGAAGAGCTTTCTACCTTAACCGGTCCATAAAGAGGAATGAGTGATATCTTGTCTCCTTTTTTACCGAAAAAGACGCTGCTGCCTTCAGCTATGTACATTTTCTGGCTGGAGGTGATGATCCTAATATTTAAATTGCGATATTTACGCTTCGATAGCAGGATTACCGTGCCCAGTACATGGTCAATCTGGTCGCCGCCGGCGTTGACCAATATTATCTCTTCAAGCTTTTTGTTTGCGGCAAAGTCAATAGCAGCCTCCGAATCCAGAAAGTCCTTGTCGCCCGGATATTTTACATAGACCGTACCGTCAATTGATATTTCCCGGCCGTATTTGTCTTCAGACAGGTCTTTAATTTTTTCGGGCAGATTCTTTATAGAGTCAAAATCGCCTATAACGGCGTGTGGTTTTAGGCCTGACTCAACTATCCTGTCGGCGCCTCCGTCGCAGCCGATCAATAAAGTCCCGTCATCGATGTATTCTCCGGCATAGCTTAGGTCTTTTTCATCGCCATTCAAGAAAATCAGAGCCCTACCAAATTTTTGTTCCATCAGACCGCTTCCATGGCATTAGTTTGCTTTGCAGAAAAAATATCAGGCCGAGAAGAGCAATAGATGATACTATTATCACCAAAGTTACCGCGAACACCAAAGCAGTAGCATGTGAGCTGGCCGAAGTCTGCAAGTAGACGCCTAAGCCTTTGAATGCGCCGACATACTCGCCGATCACAGCGGCGGTGACCGCATAGACTGCGCCGATCTTAAGGCCGGAGAAAAACCTATCAAGCGCGTAAGGCATATTCAAATAAAACAAAGTCTGTACCCTGGATGCGCCAAGAGTATGCAGATATTCGCTGAGGTGTTTGGGCGTATTTAGAAGACCATCAGATGCAGAAACGGCAATCGGAAAGAAACAAAATACCGCCACCAAAATAACCTTAGGCAAAAGACCAAAACCAAGCCAGAGTACTAAAAGCGGCGCTATGGCGATGATCGGAATAGTCTGGGAAATTACTAAAATCGGATATAATACCCGCCGCAAGACGCCGGAGTAAAATATTGCAATAGCTATAAACAGCCCGATGATGATCGCCATAAAAAACCCGATGATTGTCTCTGTGACAGTTTGGATCGCATGAGTGAAAATGATTTCCCGAAATTCAAAAAGCGATCTAAACACAAGGCTGGGCGGCGGCAAAACCGATTGTTTTATAGAGCTCATCTGCGTGTATATCTGCCATACAGCCAAGAGTAAAAAGACGGCGGCTATCGAAGGGTAGAAAATTTTAATATGCCTCATAAAAGCTTTCATGGTAAAAGCATCCTATGCAAATTTTTCTTTAGCTGCAAAGCTTCCGGAGCGCCGATATCATCCATATTCCTTGGCCGCTCCAAGCCGACTTTATAAGTCTTCGCTATGGTTCCCGGCCTGTCGCTCATGACAAAAATCCTGTCGCTTAAAAAAATAGCTTCGTCAATATCGTGCGTCACACACAAAATAGTCGGTTTGTATTCTTCCCAAAGTTCCAAAAGCATCCGTTGCATCTCAATCCTCGTTATAGCGTCCAGCGCGGAAAACGGCTCATCAAGCAGAATGATTTCCGGCTTATAAACTACCGCTCTTATTAATGCGGTTTTTTGCTTCATACCGCCGGATATTTCGCCTGGATAGAAATCTGCGAATTTAATAAGTTTATATTTTTTCAAATAGTTGTCTATGGTTTTGCTCAAGCCCAGGGCCGGCGTTTTATTTATGCGTCCGGGAAGTTCTATGTTCTGCCGGATACTAAGCCATGGCAATAGGCTGTCCTGTTGAGGCAGATAAGCTATGCTCGCGGTTTTCTTATATTCTCCGGCGGATGATTTCTCAATCCCGGCGATTATTTTTATAAGAGTAGTCTTACCGCTGCCATTGGATCCAATTATGCAACTGAATTCACTTTTATTAATCCGCAGGTTTATATTTTCGAGGACTGCTATATTATTTTTCTCAACTTTATAAGATTTGCTGATTCTATCCAGTTTTAAGATAGTTCTTGGCGACATTTACTCTAAAAACCGGTTAGTATAAAGGGACTCGTAATCTATGCTCTCAACCGGATCGCCGGAGACGTCAAGGACTGCCTTGTTATTTACCATAAATTCAGGATAATCACGCCAAAGCTTAGGGTCCTGCAAGCCCCAGGTCTTGCCCTGAACCTGATAATGCGGGCTTAGATATCTTTGGCTTTCATAGACCAGCTGTTCATCAGGAAAAGTGCCGTCCGGGTTGGCTTCGATCAATTTCCTTGCTGCTTCATCAGGGTTAGCCCTGGCAAACTCGTAGCCTCGGATAGTTGCTCTCATAAACCGCTCAAGCAAATCGGACTTTTCTGTTATCTCTTGCGGCGAAGTAATGATATTAGGCGTGGAATAGTCCGGTATGCCGTGCTGGACTATAGGAAACTGGCTGATCTCAAAACCGCGTCTTTTAGCTTCAATCCCCTCCCAGCCGTCATATACCCAGACAAAATCAACCTTGCCGGACTCAAGCGCGTCAAGCGGCGCAGTATTAACTACGACTCGCTCGAATTTGCCTTCTCCTCCGTCATTTTTAATAGCCTGGGACATGACCGGCTCTTCATAAGGCGCGCCATAGCCGCCGTAGACCTTGCCGTCCAATTCAGCCAGGGATTTGATATTATCTTTAGCTCGGGTAACTATTGAGGAAGTATTGCCGGCTATGATGGCAGCAATCGACACAACAGGAGAATCACTCGCCGCGGCAGAAACCACTCCCTCAGTAAAGCCGATCCCGACATCTGCCTTGCCTGAAGCAACTAGCACATCGCTGGGCGATGATGAAGAATAAGGCAATATTTCAAGGTCAATATTTTCCTCCCCGTACCAGCCATTCTCCTTAGCTACGAAAATCCCGGTATGGTTTGTGTTTGGCGTCCAATCAAGAGCCAAGGTCATTTTCTGCTTAACTACCGGCTGGTCTGAATCATCGGTATTCTTATTCTTGATTACCAGACCGGCGGCGATCAAAGCCCCGATCAAAAGCAACAAACTTAATATTTTAATTCTTGACATATTTCTCCCTTCGACGGCATTACCCGTACAGGTTCGTCGAGTCTTCCGGATAAGCCGGAACTCTCAGCCCAGCTGCACCTGAGCTCCCCCGCATATTTATTAACGATTTTATTTTAGCTTAAGAAAACCAGGTTTACAAAAAATTAAACGTAAAAGTCCCGGTCGGCAGGCCAAGCGCGACAACCACGCTCAGAGGAATAAGCAAATTATCTATGCCGTGGCGGGAAATACTTTCAATAGCAGTCACGAGCAAAGGCGTTATAGCGAATACAGCCAAGGAAGTCCCGGGCAATTCTTCTGAAAGAATAATGTATGCGATCAAACACAGCAAAGAGGAAATTATAAGAAATACGAACGAGCCTAGTACTGACTTCGTATGGGGACCTATCCGGTAATGCATAAAGCCGAATCTCCGCCCAAAGACCGCCGCAAAGCCATCCGCCAAGGCCAGATGAAGAACCGCCACGGTAAAGATCCAAGGCTGAACCGTTAACAAGGCGCTGAGGCCTATGCCGGCAGGATACCAAAGTTCGCCGGCGGTCTTTCTTTTGACCTTATGTATCGCGCCGAAGACTCCATATCTATATGAAATAAATATTCCCGCAAATAAAATAACGCTTAGAATCTGGATAGTCCGCCAGCTCATATAAAGCGGCCAAAAAGCTATGAACGCGCCAGCCAGCACATGTATGATCTTACGGGATTCCTCCGCCTCTAATTTGCCCCGGCGCCAAGCAAATTCATTAGCTATAAGTAATAAGAAGATAAGGCCGAGGGATAATATTATCGCCGTCATTCGCCCGTTTCTAAAGTTTCAAAATCTTTGACATCAAGATTTATGATCCCGCCGCTTGACGTGGAGCTTTCCAGCAGTTTCTTGGCTATGATATTTTCTATATATTTTTGGGCGACGCGCCGCATAGGGCGGGCGCCAAGCTTGGCATCATAGCCCTTGTTGACCAGCCATTTCTTAGCTTCATCCGTGACTGCGACTTTGACTTTTTGCTTATCAAGAGTCTTATTGATACCGGCTATTATAAGTCCTACTACTTGAATCAGCTCCTCCGGCGTAAGCGGCTTGAAGACTACGACTTCGTCAAAGCGGTTGACGAATTCCGGAGCAAAAATCCCGCGCTCAATAACCAGATCGACCAGCTTGTTCTGCAGTTTTGCGATATCTTCGCCGGCATCAATCATTCTTCTTATCTCATCAGCTCCGGCATTTGAGGTAGCAATAATAATGGCGTCCTTGAATGAGACTTGTTTATTGTTAGTATCCGACATAAACCCTTCATCAAGCATCTGAAGAAGCAGGTTAGTGACCGAACGGTCGGCTTTTTCTATTTCATCGAGCAATATTACCGAAAACGGCTTTTTCCTGACTTCGCCCAAAAATCCAAGCGATTCGCCTTGCATAGGAGTTATCAATCTCGACGCGTCATCAGGATTTATGTACTGGTTCATATCTACGCGTATGATCGATTTCTCATCACCGAAATAAACTCTAGCTAAAGCCTTGGAAAGTTCGGTCTTACCTACACCGGTAGGACCTAAAAACAAGAAAGTTCCGACAGGCCTGTCAGGGTTGCCGACACCGCTCCGAGCACGGCGCAAGGAATTAGACACGGCACTGATGGCCTGGCCTTGGCTGATGACATACTGTTTCAGGTCGGCTTCAAGGTTAAGCAAGCTGGAAGATTCCTCGCCTTTTGCCTGCTTGATCTTTACTCCTTTAGAAGACTCAATGGCTGTCTGTATCGTCTCCTCCGTTACCAGACCGCTTTCGGCTAAAGGAGCTGCCGACTTCAGCAAACTTAGCGCAGCACCGGGCATAACCTGGGTATCATCATATCTAGAACCTAGCTTATAGGCTTCTTTCAAAGCCTGATGAGTAAATATGACATTTTTCTGGGACTCTACGAATATCGACTGGTCGCGCAGCAAATGCAGCGTCTCCGGCTCCCCGGCCGGCTGGATTTGTAGCGGATTGAACTTACTGGCTACATTAGAGCTGTGTGCGGAAAGCGATTGCCACTGCTTGGGTGTCATAGCGAATATAATCCGTACCGCGCCGGAATCCAACACCGGCAGGATCACATTGCTTAGGTCGACGCTGGACTCCCCCTGGTCAAAAAACACCTCCGCATCGTCTAGAAATAATATGATGTTCCTGGCTCTGGCCGCTTCGTTGAAAACCCTTATCATCAACCCCTCCAACTCACCGCGTCCGCGGGCCTGGGAAAGCAGGGTCGGAGCGTCTATTGCTACGACTTGGTGATTCTTCAAGGTTTCAGGAACTTTCTGGTCTTCAATCAACCGGTCGGCAAAGGCATGTACTGCCGTGGTCTTGCCGGCACCAAGCTCGCCTACCAAACTTACGGAGCCTGCTCCGCTATTCATGTTTTGGATCATCTGATCGACAAGCTTGTCGTTAAGTGTCGTGTCAGCGAAAAAGCCGTTGTACTTTATATGGTCAGAGATATTAAAACCAAGAAAACTAAGTATCGGGGTATATCCGTAAGCCCAATCTCTGGCAATTCCGCCGAACTGCCTTATTTCCCGGACAATCCGACGTTTTTCTTCTATATTTTCCAGCCAGACAATGCCCTGCTCTACATCATTAATGCTGAGCTTAAGCCTGTTTAATAAATCTTCGGATCCCGGGATAGTCTTGATCAGTGCGGTAAGTATGATGATCGATTTGTAACCGGCAATACCGTGGCTTTTTGCCAGTTCGTCTGCGACAGGCCATAATCGATCGGCTGATCCGGGCTCTTTGGATAGTAGCTCAAACAGCCCGCTAGGAAGCAGATAGCGGTTTTGCAGGAACCACCTTGCCTCAGTCTTGGAGGCGGCTTCGAATACATCTTGCAAGGACGGGTTTTCATTTTTTATATTAGCCAGCACCTGGGGGTCGATTAGGCCGTCAAGAGAATTCGAACTCAGCTGCTTAGACAAACCGGAAAGGTCGCCTTTTATCCATAGCCTGATCATCAGCGCGATAACTCCGGGCAAATAAACCAAAAATGCAACCGGATAATCCAAATATAGAAGGGCGGAACCTGATATAAGAGAAATTGCCAAGACGGTTTTCAAGAGAAAAGACAGAGATTTCTTGTTGAGCTTCAAATACAGGCGGGATTTCTGGCTTCTAGAGCTATTCAAATTTATGGTCAGCTCACTCATAAAGTTGTTCCATTTAAAGCCAGCAATGGTAAAATCACGATCAAAAAGGGTATAACCGGCCAGACCGCAAAACTAAAAATACTGAATGCCACCAGGATTATATAGAGGATCAAAGCGGTAAAAAGCATGAGGGTTCTCACTATCATGCCGATACAGCGCGAGACTATGTTATCAACCGTGCTTTGTATAAAATTCTGCAGAGTAGTGGTGGACTGGATCTGCTTCCAGGGGGCAAAGAAAGTCTTCATCAATATACCGACAGAAAGAGCCTCGCCGATAAGCCGGTACTTGACGGCAAGCCTCGAAGCCAGCCATCCCCAACCGGAGCTATACCACCAACTAAGTAAAAGTACGGCAAACATATCTGCTATATTGTATCAACCGTAAGGATAATCAAGAAAAAATTGGTCGGGGATGCCGGACTCGAACCGGCGACCTCGCGGTCCCAAACCGCGCGCGCTAGCCAACTGCGCCAATCCCCGAAATATGCCAATGGCATATTTTACAGCTTGTATAAAACAGAGGTTATTTTAACAGATAAGAAGCTGTTTTCCTAGAAGCTACTTGGCGAATTCGATGGCACGGGTTTCGCGGATGACGTTCACTTTGATAGTACCAGGATATTGCATAGTCGACTCGATCTTGTTCGCTACATCCCGGGCAAGCTTGATTGATCCTAAATCATCCAGGTCGGTCGGTTTAACGAAGACCCTGACCTCACGGCCGGCGCTGATAGCATACGCCTTATCAACACCCTTGAAGCCGGTAGCGACATTTTCCAGCTCACGCATCCTCTCGGCAAAATTTTCCTGGGAAATATTACGTGCACCAGGCCGGGCGGCGCTGACGGCATCGACGACCCGCACCACAAGCGCTTCAGGAGTAGTGGCTTCCATATCGTCATGATGCGCCTCGGCAGCATGAGCGACCTCTTCACTGACACCGTATTTGCGGGCAATCTCGCCGGTAATATGATGGTGCTTGCCCTCGATCTTATGCGTCATGGCCTTGCCCATGTCGTGAATCAAAGCGGCATATTTGGCGGTCTTAACATTCGCGCCTATCTGCTCGGCCAAAACTCCGGCCATGTGGGCCATTTCAGTAGAATGCTTCAGCACATTCTGGCCATAGCTTGTCCTGAATTTCAGTTCGCCCAGATACTGCAGAATTTCTTTTGGTATTCCGATGATACCCACCTCGCGGGCGGCATCTTCGCCAGCACGTATAACGTCTTTGTGGACCTGCTTCTGCGCTTTATCCACGACCTCTTCTATTCTCCCGGGGTGGACGCGCCCGTCTTTTAGAAGCATCTCCAGCGCTACCCTGGCAACTTCGCGCCGAACGGGATCAAACGAACTGAGTATTATCATACCGGGCGTATCATCAACCATGATGTCGACACCTGTAGCTCTCTGCAGTGCCTGGATGTTGCGACCCTCTTTACCGATAATTCGGCCCTTCATTTCTTCGTCTTCAAGTTTAACGGCACTAACCACTCTCTCGGCGGTAACTTCGCTAGCCATGCGCTCCATGGTTTGGATAAGTATCGCGCCGGCTTTTTCTTCGGCCAAATCTCTGGTTTCGTTTTGGAGTTTGGTTATCAGACCTTTCAGATCATTTTTTATGTCCCGTTCGGTCATCGCCATTAGCTTATCGGCTGCGTCTTTCTTAGTAAGTTTGGCGATTTTCTCAAGCTTATCCTGCTGTTTGGTGCGGATATCGCGGATCTCGTTTTTCAGATCTTCTATTTCGCCTTCTGCTTTACGGACGCTTTCCGCCCGCTTATCAAGGCTGTCCAGCTTTTTATCCAAAGCTTCCTCGCGGCTTAGCAGACGTTTTTCAATCTCTTTGAACTCTTTGCGCCTTGATTGGTCTTCTCTCCGTGATTCGTCAGCTAATTCGCCGGCGTCTTTTTTTGCTTGTTCGACAAGTTTATCTGCCTCTTCTCTTGCTTTTTTTAGTTCTTTTTTTGCTTTTTCTTCTGCTTTGCCTATCTGGCTTTTTGATCTTACTGTGCTGGCGCCATATCCCGCGCCAATACCTGCAATAGCCAATACAATAGTTATTGGATCCATATTAATTACCCTTTCTATCGGCTTAAAGATAGAGTTATTTGCACCAAACCATTATCCGGACGATCACTATCACTTCATTAGTCCATAAAGGCTTGTGCGGTTCTCGATCTATATGATGTCGATGTTTAGAAATTTATCTTAAAACTGTACTTTGGAAGACCGCCTCAAAAAAACGTCTTACCGCTTGATTATAACTCTAAAATTGTTTCCGTGGCAATTTGTTTGTTAATCGACTTCAACAGCCCGTACCAGTAGCCTGTGGCTGAATGTCTTTTCCTCGGGGATGTACTTACCGTTGCAGGTGATAAGATTGAGTCCGTGCTTTGTCAGGTCGGCGGATTTAATGGCTTTTTTCATATCAACTTTGTCTTTTTTAAAGATTTCTTTTGATACAACCTTGTATTTTACATGCGTCCTGTCGCCTCGTTCTATTATTATTTCATCGCCCTGATTTAGGGTTTCAAGCTGAGAAAATACCCCTATGCCCCACATTCCGCTCACATGGCCATCAATAAGAGTCGCCCCGTATTTAGAGCCCGGCTTAGCACTGTCCCTATACCATCCGGTATCCCAAACACTGTAAGGAGTTTGTAAATTACCATACTCATCAACACCTAGTTCTATAGCCCTGGCGGTAATAGAAAGTTTAGGGATCATTAGCAAACGAGGATGGTCGGAAGGCACTTCGTAGCTCCATATAGCCTGGTCGCTTATTGGCTCCTCGGATGGCTGCTCATCGGAATCGGCAACTGTTCGCGCTGATGTATCTTGTTCTTGAGACGGTGGATGAACGGCTGCGACTTGTCTGTTTATGTATATACCGTAGCCCGTAACCGCCATGCCGGATATAAAGATTATCGACGCCATAGCAAGCAAGAGCTTTCTTTGGCCTTCTTTTTGTTGCCAGAAACGCTTCTTAGTCTTGGTTTTTGTTACTTCTGGTTGTTTGGACTCTTTAGGAGGATCAGGCGATTTGGGCAATTTTGCTACAGTTCTTTCCGCGGGAACAACAGGGGGATTTTTCAGGTTGGAATCCGCAGCGGAAGAAGTACTTATTATTTCTTTTCGGCGTCTTTGAGGCGTAGGCAGCGGTGCGCGTTTATCAACGGATACAAGTCTTAGGTGTTTAGTGTCAAACTTAAACCTATCCCTAAGGTTATCGAAGTTTGTTATTCCATCTACAGAATTTTGGCGCATTTTCTAAGAAAAGAGTCTAAATCTTCGCACTATAAGAGCTATGCTGCCCGTGGAGAATAGAGTTGCCAGCCCGGTAAGCATTGGGTTAGCTTTGATTCCGCCGGCACCGGTATTTGGATTACCTGGAGCGTCTTTATCGACATCAACTACAGTTATGACGGCATCGTTCTCACCGCCACCGCCATCATAGGTAATGGTGAAGGTAACTTTGCCAATTTTAAAGGTATCGCCTTCAGGCAGACCACTGAAAGTACCGGTAATCGCATCTACGCCATCGTTATTAACTACTACAAACTCATCGCCTACTTTCGGGGTAAAGTCATCTACAAAGGATACGTCCAGAGATGCCCCGTCTATATCTACTGTACCTGTTACATTGAGCCTGTCATAGTCGCTGCATCCTACTTTGCCGCCTATTTCAATATCCAAAGTCCCGTCTATAGTAACATCTGATGAATATAGGCATCCCGGACTTAGGCCCGGGGCAACGGTGCCGCCCTCATGGACTATCAACTCTCCTATTGTTCCCGTGCCTTTTAGGACTCCTCCGCCGTACACGTTTGTTAAACCGCGTTCGCCCGTTAAGACTGCTATATTCCATTCATAAACATTCAAAGGATCGGAAGTCTCATCGTCATAATCCGTAGTCACGGTAGCAGGTACATACGTTTTATTCGGCATACCGGATCCGTTGCTGGAAGACTGCATAATTATTCTCCCCGAATTTCCAATTAAAGTCGGGTCAACATCCGCTAAAGTAAATGTGGCGGACCCGTTTGCCGGCCCGGTTATTTTCAGATCGGTGCGGTTACCGCTAAATGTCGCGTTCTGAGAAAGTTGAACTGACCCGGTTAAGATCACGACGCCGTGATCAGCTTGGGGGTCATCGCTCGACGAAGACAAGGCTTGCAGATCCCCTCCATCAAACACCATGTCGTTAGCAAAGGTAGCTTCAGACACCGCTGAAACATTTAGTCTTAGCGTTCCACCATTCACATTAACCGCGCCTGTTCCAAATGCCTGTTCGTCATTTGCCGTTAAGATTCCATCTTCTAAAACAATGGTCCCGGCGGTTGTGCTGGTGCCGTCAATAGAAACACCGCCGGCAGAAGAACCTCCGGCAGCAGCCCTGTTAAAGCTTATTGATGTCGCAGTAGCGCCGCCCATGCCGGCATTAAAGGTAGCGCTGCCTATAACGTCATATCCGCTTGCTGCAGTAAAGTTAACCGGTTGGTTAAATATAGTTCCTCCGCCCCCGTTAATTACACCTACCCCGCCAGCGGTTACGTCATTCACTAAGTTTACAGCTATGTTAAATGTTGAAGGCGAACCGGAAAGCGCTAGACTACCGGTGTATAAGGCATTGCCACTGAATTGGAAAAAGTTGGCGTTAACCGTAAAGCTGCGAAAATGAGGACTTCCGGCAATGTCGTTATTGATAGTCCCGGCCCCTACGTTCGGTATAACAACAATGTCGTCGAATCCTGGCACTCCGTCATCACCGGCTGTTCCATCGCCTATGTCCCAGTTACCCTGATCATTCATGCTTGTAGGCGAACCTCCTGCAGCAGTCCAGGTAAACGTTACTCCTACTGCAGATGCCTGGGACAGAGCCAAGGTCTGTGCTATCAGGGTGCATAAAAACACAGCTCCAATAGCAAAAATACTTAGTTTATTTAAAACTACCTCTTTTGTTTTCATTTTCGTACTTTCTATTTATTTTTGATTTAAGTTTTTGTTGTAAATAAATACTACAATTTGAACTATATCCACACCTTACAGGGTTGTCAATCATTTTTTAATATTGTTGATTATTTTACATTATTTTTTAGGTGTTGTTGTGTGCGGATAAGCCCCGTATTCCGGGACGACCAGCCGCTTTGAGGGGTTCTTAGCCAGCCCCTCTATACCATCCTTAGCCCAACTATCGCCGGCTGTTTGAGCAACCGGTATATTCAGGTCAGCTGCCAGCGCATTGACCACGCTGGCGCCTATACGGAGGCCGGTGAAACTACCCGGTCCCTCGTAGAAAATAATCCCTTCTATGCTATCCCACGAAAGTTTTTGGGAGCCAAGTAATTCTTCGATCTTCTTATGTATGGTGTTAGAAAGCTCGAAATGAGCCTGCCACTTTATGTAATTCAGTTTCTTCTCAGAATCAAACAGGCCTATTTCAGATATTTTCCGGTCGGTTCTAATACTTAGGATTATCATCGGTGTAAACTTAGCTCCCTGGAATCGTCTCCCTTAACTTTAAAGTGTATTTTATATCTTTCATCCGGCAGGATATTTTTAACGCTATCAGCCCATTCTATAATGATCAAACTATCGCGGCGTTTGATATCCTCCCTAAGTTCTTCGCTTACCATCTCAGGATCTTCAACACGATAAAAATCAAAGTGCAGGATCGGAAACTTATCGCCCTCATACTTGTTTCTTATCACATATGAAGGACTGGATATGCCTGAGGCTCCAAGCGCCTCCGCCAAAGCCCGGGTGAAAAAAGTCTTTCCGCTGCCTAGATCCCCGATAAGCTCTACAATATCGCCGGCTTTTAACCCGGCAGAAAATGCAGCCGCAAACTTCTTCATCGCGGACTGGTCTTTACATAAGACAATCTTGTCATCCATTAGACGACTATTATAACTTCAAAGCCGGTTCTAAAGTATAATAAATCTATGCTTAAGCTTCATAACACCCTCTTGGATATCGCCGTGCTCTCATTACGAACGGGCGGGCGGGCCGGTATGGCTACTAAGCTTATCATCAACCCTAACAATCTAAAGGTTGTCGGCTGGTATGTGGCTGATCGTTTCAGTCCGGCTAATCTTATATTGCTGGCAAATGATGTAAGGGAAATCTCGCAAAAAGGAATCATCATAAACGACCATGAAGTCCTATCCGAGCCGGAAGAGCTTATCAGGTTTAAGGAAATATTGGAGATAGACTATGATCCTATGGGTAAGAAAGTAGTCAGTGAAAACGGCAAAAAATACGGTAAAGTCACAGACTATTCTGTCGAGACTAGCGGTTTGATCATCAAGAAAATATATGCCTCCCAGTCGATACTAAAGGATTTTTCCGGTGGAAACCTAAGTATAGACCGCAATCAGATCATAGAAATAACCAAATCAAAAATAATCATTTCCGACCCGACCGAAAAATCCAAAGCCCCGGCCGCCTCTGCTATCACTGCTAGCTGACGAGCAACAGCAAGCCTATAGTAGCTATAATCGAACCGGCAAGCCGTCGGTACAGATGCTCTCTTTCGTGTAAGAAAATAATTCCGCCGATAAATATCAAAACCGTCTGGTAGCTCATAATTCCCGCGATCAAACTGATGTCCGCCTGCGACAGGGCAACGACAAAGGTTATGCCCTGAAGACCACGCAGTATTCCAAGATAAACCAGCTGTTTAATACCACTTGGGCCGAAATCTTTCAGAGTATGCCAGCGGCCCGAGGCAAGTAATACGACCGCCAGTGTTTGAAATCCCCAGCCAATAACCATATAAGTACCGACATTCATTTCGCCCAGAAAATATTTTTCATTAGTGGTTGCTAAGGCCAAAGTAAAAGCTGAAAATACCGCCAGCCAGCTCCACGTAGATATGTTAAATGTCCTGGCTGTCGTTCTTCTGACGGCAACCAGTCCGGCGGATACAACCAAAATTAACACCCCTAAAAGTTGCAGGGCCGATAGCTGCTCGCCGAGTAGGATAGACGCGATAATAACGGTAAAGATCGCCCTGGTGCTTTGCAATATGGCAAACTGCGCGGCATCTACATGAGAATTAGCTTTGAACGCGGATATGAAACTCAGCGCGAAGATAAACCCGTTAGCTGCTAAAAACAACCATGTTTGCAGCGAAAAGTCGAATGAAATATCGTAATTCAATACTCCGTAGACGATTCCCATAGCCGAAACAATGGGATAGAAAAACGCGGTGCCTACCCTTGCGTGGGACTGGAACTTCCTGGAAATATTACGCTGGACCAGCGCGAAGATCGCGGTAAAAATAAGGTGCAGGGTTATGGCAATCTGCCAGCTCATGAGCCCATTGCCTCCTTAATGTCAGAATATGAGAATCCTTGTCGGGCAAGATATTCAATAAGTTTCTGGTCGTCCCGGTAGCGGGATTGTCCGCGTTTTTTCGCTATAAGATCGCTCAGAACCTCTCTTTCATCCGTAAGATCTGCTTCCAGCGCCTGCGCGATTATGTTTTCATCAATCCTTTTTTGGCGTAATTCCATATAAAGTTTACGCTTGCTGGAAGATTTCAAAAGCCTGCGGTTTTCTATCCACCTTTTTGAAAAATCCAAATCATCTATATAGCCCTTTGCTTCTATGCTTTTCATTATTTTTTCAGTTTCCGAGGGCTTGTAGTCTTTGCGCTTCAGATAGTCTTCCATTTCCCACCTGCTTCTTGGGCGGCGGGATAAAAGATTCAAAACCCTGTAGACACCCTTATCGATAACGGCATCATCTTTCAGGGCATCCAATTCTTGCGCGTTAAATTCCAGGCCTGTCTTCAGCCCTTTAGTTAGCAGCTCGCCTTCGCTGAGTGAAAACGAATACTTGCCGTCAATAAAGATCGAATATCTGTCTTGGCGCTTAACCTGCTGTTTTATATCCGTTATTTTCATACGGAAAAGGTCTATGTTTCTTGGGCGGCAGCTTCGCGGATCTGCTTATCCAGCTCCTTGAGTATTTTGGGGTTGTCTTCCAGATATTTTTTGGCGGCCTCCCGGCCTTGAGCAATTTTCTCGCCCTTGTACGCAAACCAAGCACCGGATTTTTCAACGATCTCCTTATCTACGGCAAGATCTAAAACATCGCCGGCCTTGCTTATGCCCTGGTTGTACATGATATCGAACTCCGCAACCCTGAAAGGCGGCGCTATTTTGTTCTTAACTACTTTTACTTTGGTCCGGTTGCCGACTATTTCATCGCCCTGTTTTATCTGGGAGATACGGCGGATATCCATGCGCACGCTGGAATAAAATTTAAGCGCGTTGCCGCCTGTGGTCGTTTCCGGGTTGCCGAACATCACGCCTATCTTCATCCTGATCTGATTAATGAATATGACTGTGGTATTGGAGCGGTTTATTACACCCGTAAGCTTGCGTAGCGCCTGACTCATCAGCCTGGCTTGCAAACCCATATGCGAATCGCCCATGTCGCCTTCAATCTCTGCCCGGGGTACCAGTGCCGCCACCGAATCTATAACTACCAGGTCAACAGCGCTGGAGCGGACCAGCGTTTCGGCTATCTCAAGGGCCTGCTCGCCGTTGTCGGGCTGGGAAATCAGCAGGTTTTCAACATCTACACCCAATTTTTTTGCATAGGCGGGGTCTAGGGCATGCTCGGCGTCAACAAATGCCGCCGTACCGCCTTTTTTCTGAATTTCCGCTATAGCGTGTAGGGTCAGGGTAGTTTTGCCGGAGCTTTCCGGACCGTATATCTCTATAACCCTGCCTTTCGGGATACCGCCGCCAAGCGCTAAATCAAGGCTCAGGCTGCCTGTGGAGATAGTCTCGACATTGACCTTATGGGCATCGCCAAGCTTCATGATAGAGCCCTTGCCGAACTGCTTTTCTATAGTTTCCAGGGCAAGTCCTAAGGCTTTGCTCTTGCCTTCAACATCGGATTTATTTGTTTCGGTTTTGGCCACGTTTTGTCTCCTTGTTTTCTTATACCCCACCGGTCTTCTTAACAATCCTAGTATAGCAGAGAGAGGTTTGGACAAACTTTAGCTTTTAGGTTTTAGCCTTAAGCTTTATACTTATTTATAAGGTATGAAAATTTCAGATTCATTGGTGGAAAAGTTATTGATTGACGCGGGAAAAGCTACGGCTCCCAAGCTTGAGTCTCTCAAGAACCAGGCGAAAACGGAAAAGACCAGTTTGCAAAATGTCGTCATAGCTGACGGTATTGTAAGCGAAACGGAGATAACCAGGCTTTATGCCAAGGAGATCGATGTGCCCTTCGCCGATATCAATCCTAAGGAGCTGAAGCAGGAAATCCTAAAGCTCATCCCTGAAAGAATAGCCCGGCGTTATAAGGCGGTGCTTTTTGGTGTGAGCGATAGCGGTGAAGAGCTGCTGGCCATGGAGGACCCGGACGACATACAGGCAATCAGTTTTCTACAAAAACAGCTCGGATCAGATATAAAAGTCCATATAGCTCCCGGCTCGGTAATAGAAAAAGCACTCAGCCAATATGATGATGAGAATGTCACCAGCGACCTTACCAGCGTGCTGGATGAAGAGTCCGAAAATGAAGACGAAGAAGAAGTAAGCGAAGACGAGCTGACTGAAGACTCGCCGATAGCCCAGACCGTCAACCTAATAATAGAATATGCTATCAAGTCCGGAGCCAGCGATATACATATAGAACCGCGAGAGAACCATGTCCTTATACGCTACCGGGTAGATGGAATCTTAAGAGAAGCCAATAAGCTGCCTAAGAAAGTCCAAAGTCCGCTGGTAAGCCGGGTAAAAATCTTAAGTAACCTGAAGATAGACGAACGCCGGGCGCCGCAGGACGGCAGATTCAAAATACAGATAGGCAGCGATAAATTCGCCCTGCGTGTCTCCACCCTGCCTATATCCGAAGGCGAAAAGGTCGTAATGCGAATACTCAGCGAGTCTAATAACCCGGCTACGCTAGAAGAGCTGGGTTATTGGGGCAAGTCACTAAAAAGCATCAATGATGCCATGGTACAGCCGCACGGAATGATCCTGGTGACCGGTCCGACAGGCTCTGGAAAGTCCACTAGCCTTTTCAGTACTTTGTCTATCCTTAACCGGCCCCAAGTCAACATATCCACCGTCGAAGATCCGGTCGAGTATAAAATACCTGGTGCAAACCAGACCCAGGTTAATCCAAAGGCCGGCATGACTTTCGCCTCAGGGCTCAGGGCGCTTCTCAGACAGGATCCGAACATCATAATGGTCGGCGAGATAAGGGATTCTGAAACCGCCGATCTGGGTGTACAGGCCGCCTTGACCGGCCACCTGGTATTTGCGACCCTGCACACAAACAATGCCGCCACTTGCCTGCCTAGGCTTCTGGACATGGGAGTCGAACCGTTCCTTATAGCCAGTACCGTCAGAGCCGTTGTAGGCCAAAGGCTGGTCAGAAGGCTATGCATAGATTGCCGTCAGCCCTACAAGCCGGACGGCGAAGAACTCAAGAAAATAAGCGATATCTTCAATATAAGCGACTCAAAGACCATGGCAAATATCCATAGTCTTGAGAAGCAGGCACTTGAAGGCGGCGTGGGCAAGGCAAACGAAGACAAGAAAGCAAAAACTTCGGTAAGCGAGCTAGCCACCTCTGAAACGGGTATAAAACAGCTTTGGAATCCTGCTAAAGACGGATGCGACGTTTGCGGACATACCGGTTACAAAGGAAGAGTAGGTATATATGAGGTCTTATCTAACAGCCCCGGAGTCGAGAAGCTGATAATAGGCAGCGCTACAAGCGATCAGATACAAAACGAAGCCATCAAAGATGGCATGATCACCATGCAGCTCGACGGATTCATAAAAGCCCTCCGCGGACAGACAAGCATAGAGGAAATCCTGCGCGTTACAAGCGAAAATTAATTATTAAAGATGCCAAAGTTCTTATACACAGCAGCAAAAGACGGGAAAAAAATAACCGGTACCATCGAAGCCGGTAATCAAGACGGTGCCTTGACTACCCTGGAGCACGAAGGCATCAAGCCGTTATCTCTAAATGAAATTCATGAGAAAAGAAACCTGGAAATCGGTTTCGGAGCCAAGGTCAAGATCAAGGATCTGGTCGTCTTTACCCGCCAGCTGTCGACTATGATATCGGCAGGGGTGCCTCTCAACAGGTCTTTGGC
>CAMLDK010000002.1 GCA_946478995.1 uncultured Candidatus Saccharibacteria bacterium
TGCTATCATCCGGGTCCATGACGTCCCCCAAACCATCCAAACCTTCAAAAAGTCAGATGCCGATAATGATTAGATTGCGCCGATAATCAGACTGTCATCCATTTCATTCACTGCGGCCGTGAAGTTGCCTTCGGCTATGCGTATTTTGCCTCGAGTTTTTTTGGCAGCATTTGGAGACTCCCAGGTGCTGAAGCCTAATTCATCCATCGTCTTACTTTTTTCCACATCAATCACCCCGAATAATTTACCGGTCAGATCAATGGCGCCGCCATGATGTGCGATAGGCGCAATTACATGGGAGTCGGTATTCACACGCCAGTCTAAGACGACTGAAGCCCTGTAAAAATCTCCGAAATCAATTCTCCTTCTTCCGTCGCTCATGCTTGTAGAAACATCCGATGAATATATGAGTATATAGTCCTCATTTTCCGGATCGGCATTGAACTTGTTCAGATGTTCCAAGTCTTCCGGGTCTAGGCAAACAACTATTTTTTTAGCTTCTTTCACCCCGCTGCCTATAACGCCATAGGCGGCATAGTACATTTCTTTGAAAGGACCGGTTTTCTCGGCGCTCAATGCATGTTTTTCTACCGGTGCTATCTGTACTACCCAAGTACTTAAGTTTTGGCCGTCAGTTGTAGCAGCCCATTCAACATACACCGGGTATCCGGCCGCTTGTTCCATGGCTTGAAGTGTTTCAATAAAGCGCTCCGGTTCAAACAGATTCATAGCCGCCGCCAGCGGACTACCGTCAGCATGTTTCCAGATATCATATGGAACCGGGACGGGTTCATCCTGTCCCAAATAAAACGCGTCCCCATTCACACTACGTAAGTCTTCAGGAGAGTGGATGCCCTTAGAAGACCGGAAATCCGAAGGAGCTATAGTATCGTCCGGGGCCCTCATCCTGGAGGCAACCAGCTCGTTAAAAGACACCGGTCGCCCTGTGGATGAATCAACATCCTGCGGCCTTATTCTTTCTCCGCCCTGCCGACTAAGACCGCCGCCGAAGCCGGCAACCACATTTATAAACCCATTCCTTTCACGAGTCGTAGAAGAATAACCAAACCCGGATAATGCGGGAGCATAAGCAGGCAAAGCCGCAGGAAGCTCCTGGCCAATCAAAGGGTGGATCATAACGGCAAACTCATCTCCTACCCCTGTCCGGCTGCGGAATTCTTCTGCTCCATCAGATTGAAAACTGTCTAGTACATGTCTTATCACGTCATTTATACCCGCCGGGCTATTTAACGAAAAGCTACTATCGTAAACGCCGCTGCCGCGTGCGTCTCCCTCGCCGCTGGAACGGACTGCGGCAATAGGCGCCCGGCCATTATTCCTCACGGCGCGGGCAATGAGGGGTCCCAGTGCTGCCTCAGCTTCAGGCGTTTCGGCCAAAGCCTCTCCGGCTATTACCGTAGTCGGCGGTACCCTAAATCCTGCTTCTTCTATCAACGGTACATGTTCGCGCAACATTTGGGCTTTATCGCCGATTTGCGAGCCTCCGAGCACTTCAAAAACTTCAGGGTTTGACATATTATCATATTATATAATTTTATAGATGATTTGTAAATTATAGAGCCAAATCTCTTATCAGCCTGATAGCCCCTTGTATGTCAGAATCCTTTATTTTGCGTATCACTGAGCTGCCGACCACGGCTATGTCGGCGATCTTTAAGACTTCGTCGACATCTTTCCTGGTGTTTATACCAAAGCCAATGGCCAACCTGGTGTCGGGATTGAATTTTTTGATCCGTTTTGCGAGTTTTTCTAAAGACAAGTCCGCATTCAGTTTGTTGCCGGTTATGCCCTTTATAGATGTTAGGTAGATCAGATCTTTGGCCTCAGACAGGTTTTTTTTCAAGCGGGCCTCGCTTATGCCAGGCGAAATAACAGGGACAATCTGCAAATTATTCTTATCGGCCGATTTTCTTAAGGCTTCATATTCACCGGCATCGAACGGCAGATCAGGAATAATCAGACCTTTGGCGCCTGCTGATTCTGCTTGTTTGCAAAAATTATCAATACCATAGCTAATCAATTTCTGGCTGTAGCTCATTATGTATACTTCTGTGTCCAAGCCGGCTTTTCTAGCAGCCCTTATAAGGTCGAAGCTTTTTTGGGTAGTCATTCCGTGCGCAAGCGCCTTATCGTTAGCGATCATTATAGTTTCGCCGTCAGCGATAGGGTCGGAAAATGGAATCTGTACTTCAATCATATTTACGCCGGCCTTTTGCATGCCTAAAAGCAGGTCCCCACACTCCTTTTCGCTAGGGTAGCCAGCCACAACATGCGTCATTATTTTATTCATAACTTGCTAGCTCCCTTTTTAGGAAATTTTTGAACTTCTCGGGCGCGAAACTCTTAGCAATAGTGAACAAATCCTTATCGCCCCGTCCGGAAATATTCACCACAATCACCTCTGAAGGCTTCATTTTTTTCGCCCGCTTAACGGCTTCACTAACTGCATGCGCCGATTCCAGCGCCGGAATTATACCTTCGCTCTTAGCCAAAATCTCTACCGCTTCAAGAGCCTCTTTGTTGCCGGCCCGGACGAACTCCACCCGTTTCTTATCGTAAAGCTCGGCCAGCTCCGGTCCGATACCGATATAATCCAGCCCGGCTGCCACACTGTGGGTAAGCGCGCTATTGCCGTCTTCGTCCTGAAGAAAATAAGACTTATAACCTTCCATAATCCCCAGTTTTGCCCCGGGAAACCGCGCCGCATGCTGGCCGGTCTTATCTGATTTACCACCGGCTTCAACACCTACCAGCTTAACGGCTTTATCCGGTAAAAATTCGGTAAAAATCCCAAGGGCGTTGCTGCCGCCGCCCACGCAGGCTATGACCATATCCGGATTCTTCCCTAGCTGCGAGCGGACTTCACGGCCGATTATAGACTGGAAATCCCGGTTCATCCTAGGATACGGATCGGGGCCTAAGCATGAGCCAATGACATAGTGCGTATCGTCGCTTGTCGCCAGCCAGTCGCGGATTGCGCCGCTGACAGCATCTTTAAGTGTTCTTGAACCGTATTTTATCGGTACGACTTCCGCTCCAAGGAGTTCCATAAGAACCACATTGGGCTGCTGGCGCTTTATATCGATCTCTCCCATATAAACCGTACATTTCATACCGAACTTAGCTGCCACGGTAGCGGTAGCCAGACCATGCTGCCCGGCGCCGGTCTCGGCAATCAGCCGGGTTTTGCCCATTTTCTTAGCTACCAGCGCCTGGCCAAGGCAGTGGTTGATCTTATGCGCCCCGGTGTGGTTTAACCCTTCGTTCTTCAGATAGATTTGCGCCCCGCCGAGTTTTTTCGTTAAATTTTCAGCATAAACCAGCGGCGAGGGCCGGCTGTTGTATTGAGTTTGTAGCTTATTAAGCTCGTCTAAAAATTTTGGATCATTTTTCAATTCGTCATAAGCTTTAGCCAATCTGGCAAGCTCGCCCTGCAGCATCTCCGGCACATACCGGCCGCCATATTTGCCAAAATAGCCGCTCTCGGATTTCTCTTCCTTGGCAATTTGCGGAGATTTATCTCTAAGCGACTTAAACTTGCCTTGGTTTAAAAGTTTTGAGCCTTTGGTGACTGTCGCTACGCCCACGCCCAGATCTTCGGCTATTTTATGCTGGTTTTCTTTATCCAATAGTTTTTTGATGATTTCAACCCGTTTAGGCAGGTTTTCCTTATCCTTATCAGAGGTAATACCGTACATAAAGTCCTCAAACAAATCAAAATCCCGGATAGAATAGACCAGGTCGACAAAAGCATCAAATTCGTTTTTCTTCATACCTAATATACTAGCATACTAGTATCGTATTGTAAAGATATTGTTGTCTTAATAAATGCTTTTAAGGCTTAACTTAGCCAGGATAAGAGGTTTTTTTGGTGGATTAGTTCCAACGAAGCTTTTGGATAGGCTTGTTTAAAGTATTTCGGCACGTTTATTTTCTGGTCTTCCAGCTTTAACTCAAACGCCGACTCGCGGCCATCGGCTATTTCTACCAAGTCCACTTCCCCGTATAAACCTCGCCAATAATATCTGGTGGTGGTTTTAGGCTGGCCCTGCCACCACTTCATGCGCTCGTTTTGACAGAAATTTTCCCAAAGAGCCTCCTTATCAGACCGCATACTCATCGGCTGCAGGCTTTGGATCAGAGCATTTCGTATGCCTAAGTCATAGAAGTACACCTTGCGCTTTCTGTTACTAACGCCCGCCGGGCGGTTGCCGGATAGCGCCGGTAGCCGGTAAATGACGTAGCAGGATTCAAGCAAGGTTATGTATCGCTCGATCGTCTCCAGCTTTACGCCGAAGTTCTGGGCCAACTCGTTATAGCTGACCTCTTGGCCGATCTGAAGCGCCAGTGCCTGAAGCAGCCGCGGCAAAACTTGCCTTTGGCGGACTTCAACCAATTCCAGCGAATCTTTATAAACGTATTTATCGGCGATATTGAGCAGCTCCTCTTCCACATTAGCTTCGTTTTCCAAGACTATACCGGGATAGCTGCCGTAAGTCATCAGCCGATCAAACAGTGTTTCCGCCTGCAAGTTTGAGTATTTAAAGAATTTTTTGATCTCGACAAGACTTAACGGTGCCAGGAAAAATTCGTATGAGCGGCCTGTTAGCGGTTCTTTGACCTTGCTAGCTAGGTCAAACGAGCTGGAGCCGGTAGCAATGATGTCCAGTTCCGGATGTGCATCGATAAGTAGTTTCAGGCTCAGACCGATATTCTCTACCCGCTGGGCTTCGTCTATGACAATTCGCTTGGCGCTGCCGATCAGACGCTCTAATGAGGCCAGGCTGGTCGGTTTAAGCGCATCCTGGGTGGCCAGCTCGTCGCAGTTCAGGTATAGCCGCTCGCTTTCGGGGGCTTCGTTTAAAAATTTGCGTGAAATCGTGGTTTTGCCGACCCTTCTCGGGCCGTAAATTACGATCACCCGTCCCCGGCCAAGGCGGCTTTTTATTTGCGGTTCTATGGTTCTTTCGATCATTTTTGTTTTCCTGATTATTTCTTATTCACTGGAGATATTAACACGATTATCTCCACTACACAAGAATTATGCTAAGATTTGCCAATAAAATAATTTATGTTATAATATTCCAGATGAAATCTCCGGAATCTAAAATCGCTGCAACTGTGGCAGTCATAGCAGCATTAACTGCATCCAAGATAGCTATAGATGCTCTTAAAGATCCTTCTGATGTTGCAAGTAGCGCAGAGGCTGTTGCAACAAGGGTGGAACATAAGCTGAAGGCCGGTGAAAATATTGATGTTGTAGCTGGAATCATCCAAGTTGATGAAGGCGTCAACTTCCGTAGTAGTCCGGTAGTAATAGACACTAATAACACCGCGCTAATTACCGGCAACACTATAAATGGCACTGCAGAAGAAGATATTATAGACGACACTCTATCTGGACCTACTATTCTAGTCCGGCCTGTGATTGTTAAGAATGAAGAGCAATTATCAGATGATGCTCCGGAGTACTGGCTGGCTGGCCTTCAGGATGAAAATCTTGTTTGGATTGGCGTCAACGATGAGACTAAACAGCATATGACAGCCTATCAGCTACCGGAAGAAGATGGCGGAATGCCTTCTCTTATATCGAGTGTTACAGTAGACCATATCAGCACGAATGCCGGTATTGTTTTCCAAAGCAGCGGTTATATGGCATCTTCAGGTCTGATACGCGAAGCGCCTGCCGGCCAGGATGACCCTTACTTACTTAGCATGCAACAGAAGGGATACGAAGAAGTACCCCTGCCTATCGGCTAGTTTTTTTACATGCCCATCATGCCGCCACCCATGTCGGGAGCGGAAGCTGCAGGAGCTTTTTCCGGGACTTCGGCGACTAATGCGCCCATAGTCATGGCCGTACCGGCAATTGAAGCCGCATTTTGAACGGCTTCTTTGGTAACCCGGGTCGGGTCAACGATACCAGCTGCTTTCAAATCAACAAGTTTGTCGGGATTATTGACATTAATACCTTGCCCATATTTTGCTGTTTGAACTTTATCAAGCAGAGCTGAGGCATTAAGACCAGCGTTTTCCATCAGAATCATAAATGGAGCTATTAATGCACCTCCGAGTAATGAAATACCTCCAATTAAAGTTGGGTCTTCATGAACATTGTCGCGAATTTTTTTACCTATTTCACCAGTCGGCAAAAGCATTTGCCCTAAATTAACCAAAGTTACGCCGCCGCCGGGGACGATTCCTTCATCCAGCGCAGCTTTGACGGCGGCTACGGCGTCATCAACGCGGAATTTCTTTTCTTCTATCTCGGTCTCTGTCGCGCCGCCGACTTTGATCACGGCTACCTTGCCCTGAAGGGCGGCCTTGCGCTTTTGCAGGTTCTCTTTGTCATAATCACTGGTAGAAGCAGAGATTTGTCCTGCAATCTGATCGATCCGCGCCTTTAGCTCGGTCTGGTTGCCGCCGCCTTCGATTATCGTAGTGTTGTCTTGGTCGACAATAATTTTGCGCGCACTGCCGATTACATCCAAATCAACGTTTTCAAAGGTCATTCCGCGGTCTTCGGTTATAACCTGACCGCCGGTAAGGATAGCAATGTCCTGAAGTACGTCTTTCCGCCTGTCGCCAAAGGCCGGAGCCTTGACGGCAACGGCGTTTAGTACGCCTTTTAGCTTGTTAAGCACCAAAGTGCCGAGGATTTCGCCTTCGACTTCTTCGGCGATGATTACAAGGTCTTTCTTGCCGGTCTGGGCCAGCTTTTCAAGAATCGGCAAAAATTCCTGCGTAGAGGAAATCTTCTTATCGGTAATAAGTACGGCAGGCTTATCGACTACTGCTTCCATGCGGGCAGTGTCAGTAACCATGTAGGGGCTGACGAAGCCGCGGTCGAAGGTAAAGCCTTCGACGACTTCGCTCTCAAGGTTAAGGCTCTGGCCCTCCTCGACAGTAACAACGCCGTCTTTGCCGACCTGGTCGATCACATCGGCTATCAGGTCGCCAATCTGCGAATCCCCGGCGGAGATTGTCGCTACCTCGGCTACACGCTTCTTATTGCTTTTGATATCTTCGCTTAGCTTGCTTAGCTGGGCTATCACGTCGCCAGCTGCTTTTTCCAGGCCTTTTCGAAGAAGCATCGGGTTATGTCCGGCGGCGATAAGTTTGTTGGCTTCATTCAGGATGTGGTAAGTAAGAACAGTAACGGTAGTAGTTCCGTCGCCGGCTACGTCGTTCATCTTATTTGCAGCTTGTTTGATAAGCTCCGCACCCACTTTATAGCCTAGAGTCTCGTCGTCTTTATCCTCAAGATCTACTGATTTAGCTACGGTAACACCGTCATGGCTGACGGTCGGGGCGCCGTAACTCTTGCTTATTACCGCATTGCGGCCTTTCGGACCCATTGTAGTCTTGACCGCGTTATATAGAATTTCTGCTCCGCCAAGCACTCGCCTGCGGGCGTCCTCATCATAAAAAACTTTTTTTGCCATCCGTAATATCCTCCTATTTAACTGTCGCTAAGACGTCTTCTTCTTTTACTAAAATGTACTCTTTGCCGTCCACTTTGACATCGTTGGTGCTGTAGCCTTTGTACAAAATTCGATCGCCTACCTTGATGTTTACAGGTATGCGTTCGTTGTCGTCGCCAACCTTTCCGGGACCGACTGCTACGACCTTAGCTATTTTCGGTTTTTCGGCAGCGCTGTCCGGCAGATAAATTCCGCTGGCGGTTTTGGTTTGGGCTGCCTCTTCTTCGGCAACCACGTAATCGGCCAAAGGGTTTATTGGTACGCTCATTGATTCCTCCATTTAAAGCTTTAAGAGTTTTAAAAGCAGATGTTTCCTCGCAAAAAACACCTGCTATCAAGTGAACCTTGAGTGGTTCTCTAGCACTCAATATACCCGAGTGCTAACAAGCCTGTCAAGACCTCAGGTATTTACGGGCTATTTCCTTATCGCTCCAAGATATAAACTTGCCGCCCATGTTGCGGGTGGTTTCATGGCCTAAGCCGGTAATAAGCACCGTGTCGCCGGGTTTAGCGTCACTGATAGCCTGTTTTATAGCTTCTTCCCTCTCGTCAATTATTTTTGTTTTTTGAGTGGCTTTTGCCTTTTTTATACCTTCGTAAACTGAATCTATGATAGATTTTGGGTCTTCGGTGTAAGTTTCGTCATCTGTCAGGTATATAAAACCGGCATATTTGGCGGCAGATTGGCCCATAAGCGGGCGCTTGGACCTGTCACGGTCGCCTGTAGCACCAAAGACGATACGGACTTTGCCTTTGGTGATAGTTTTCAGCGTTCTAAGGGCATTCTCTATGGAGTCCGGAGTAATGGCGTAGTCTATGAACACCTTGAATTTCGCGGTAGGCGAACTTATCGGCTCAAACCTGCCGGGAACTGCTTGCAGCGCCGCAATTCCGGCTTCGATTTTTGTAAATTCAATATCAAGGAGCAGCCCTACCGCGGCGGCCTGGGCGGCATTGTATAAGTTGAATTCGCCGAGTAACTTAGTTTTTATTTTCAGGATAGATCCAGAGGTAACGAGCTCTGCTTCGGAGCCTGAAGCGGTAACTCTAGCACTCTTTAGACGGGCGTGGTTGCCGGCGGCTTTGCCGACTGAAAAGATTTCGGCGTTTGATCGGGCTGCGAAGTACTCATACCAATCGTCATCGGCATTCAAAATAGCCGTTTTGGCACCGTAATCCCGCAGAAGCAGCGATTTGGCACGGGCATAATTTTCCATCGTTTTGTGATAATCCAGATGCTCGGGAGTCAGATTGGTCACCACGGCTATTTCGACCTTAACTCCTGTGATCCGGTGCTGATCAAGGGCATGGCTAGGAGTCTCGAGGACCGCCCAGTCGACTCCGGCTTTCTTAGCCCGGGCAAAGAACTTTTGGACTTCTGACTGTTTCTCGAGCGTCCTGGTAGTCGTTCTAGGGAACTTCTTACCGGAGATTTCCATCATCGGCGTAGTTATCATGGCGGTCTTATAGCCGGCGGCTTTTAAGACTTCGTTGATATAAGCCGAAGTGGTACTCTTGCCATTCGTGCCGGTCACAGCTACTACCTTGATATTGCGAGCCGGAAAGCCGAAGCGCACCTGCCAGAACAGCCCCCTGGCTAGCCGATATAGGCTCTCAACGCTCCTAAGGGCTGTTTTAGGAACAAGACTTCTAATCAATTTTTTAACCGGCTTCATTCAGTTCATGATACCAGTTTTACGATCCGGTATTTGAGGCTTGGACCAATACGGGATAACTATAAATATTCGGTTTACCGCTATCCGGGGGCAATATGCCTAGCTCCTGGGCAGTAAACTCGTGTACGGCCATATCTTCCGGCTCTTCAGCTACAGGCTCCTCTCTCATTGCTCTTTCCAGTTCTACCGCATCGGCTAAAGATTCTATAGGGCGACCTGTTTGGAGGGCGTATTCTTCCATTTTGCCCGGGCTATTTTGAAAACCGTCAAAGCTGTGGTGAGTAGCGCTTTTTATACAGCCAATCATCCATTTCTCGGCACCCTCTTTATCCGGATCCGGACGTTTTTCCACGCTTGTTATCAATAAATCAATACCGCCAGAACCTCCGTTCAGAGGATCCAGCAGCCTTATAACATCGCCGCTTCTTAAAATGCCGGGATCCTCAACAGGAGGCGTATCCAAGAAATTCCCTGATTCTTCATATTCTCGCCACCGCATGAGCAATTCCTCGCGGGTTTTCGGGACTTGTTTCTTTGGTCTTGGTTCTTTTTCTTTGGTTTCGTCGGACATTTTTGTTTTTTGACTTAGGCTTGCATTATAACATACTTAGTATAGATTTGTCAATGATAGCCTTCTAGGTATAGGGTATAGTACAGACTATGAAAATATTGGGAATTGAAAGCAGTTGTGATGAAACAGGTGCGGCAGTGGTCGAAGGAAACGGCGATGGTCTGGAGCTGTTATCGAACGCGCTAGCCAGTTCGGCCGACCTGCACCGGCAATATGGCGGCGTGGTGCCGGAGATCGCCGCCCGCAGCCATATAGAAGCAATCAACCCTGTAATAAATCAGGCTCTTCTTGAGGCAAAATACGGACAAGGCGTCGGTTTGGACGGAGTGCAAGGAAACAAGGAGAAACGAACGAATCGTACAAACGGTACGAAGAGTGAGTCTCGGACGCAGTTGACACAGCAATCTGGCAAAAGTACCGGCAGTGTTTTGAGCTCTGCTCAAAAGCAGACCGGTACGCCCGATGACTTGTGGGACGATATTGACGCTATCGCGGTTACATATGGTCCGGGTTTAGGCGGCAGTCTGCTGGTAGGCGTACTGACGGCCCGTACGTTAGCTATTCTTCACAATAAACCGCTGTACGGCGTTAACCATGTGCTGGCTCATACATATGCCGCATTTATTACCGGTGGCAGAATTTCCGGTTATCAATTAGCCTCAAAACCGCCGGAGTTCCCGCTGTTAGCACTGATCGTCAGCGGCGGACCTACGCAGCTGGTTTATTTTGAAGATCACTTCAAATATTCTTTGCTCGGGACAACCTCAGATGATGCCGTAGGGGAAGCATATGATAAGACGGCAAAGATACTCGGACTTCCCTACCCTGGCGGTCCTTCGGTGGAAAAGCTGGCTTTTAAAGGCGATCCCGATAAATACACCCTGCCTAAGCCAAAGACGGAGAACAAATACGGCTTTAGCTATTCCGGCTTGAAGACGGCCGTTTTAAGGCTCGCTCAGAAAGAAATCAGTGAAGATTACGGTTTTCCCTCGCACAAGATAGCAGACAGGCTCAGCGGAGCCCAGCAAGCCGATATTGCGGCCTGCTTCAACCAAGTAGCCATTGAAATCCTGGTAGATAAGACCAGGCAGGCTTGTGAAGAATACGACCCCAAAAGCGTGATTATAGCCGGCGGCGTATCAGCCAGCCCGGAACTTCGAAAACAGATGAAAACCGCCCTAAAAATTTCTCCGGTTTTTGCAGATCCGAAGCTATGCACGGATAACGGGGCGATGATAGCCGCCGCCGGATACTTCATGAAGCTGGCAGAAATCTCCTCTAGCGACCCCAGGGAGCTCGATATCGCGCCCGGCCTCTCTATGTAAACGAATATGCTTATGCTAAAATAAACTGGCAAAAACAAAAATGTGGGGCGAAGGCCTGGGTTAATTTCTTCTCTAGGCCGAGCTATAGAAATAAAATACATTTAAGGTCGCAGGGATTAGGGGATTATAGATAATCTCCTGGTTTTTGTTGTCTTTTCACGGGAAATTATGTTCTAATTTCGATTTCTCCAACAGGGGTGATATACTTCTACTTTATGGACTGGAGTTACACACTTGAGAACAGAATGATATTTCTTGCCGAGGAACGGAGTGAGGCGTACAAGAGATACGGCGAGCGAGTACTGCAGGCAAAAATATTATCATTCTCCAAGAACGACCTTAAAGAGCAAACTTGCTTTGCTCTAGAAAGGCGTGGTGTGTAACTACAGTGAGACTGCCGAAAAACTACGAACCCCAGGAATACGAAGCCGACATTTACAGGCTATGGGAAGAAAGCGGCGCCTTTAAGCCTTCGGGCAGTAATGATCAACCTTATTGCATAGTAATGCCTCCGCCGAACGCTAATGCCGGATTGCATATAGGCTATGCCTTGACGAACGCCCTGGAAGATATATCCGCCAGATACAACCGCATGCAAGGCCGCCCTACGCTTCTGCTGCCCGGTGCTGACCACGCCGGATTTGAGACCCAGGTGGTATATGAGAAAAAGCTGGCCGCCGAAGGGAAAAGCCGGTTTGATTTCACAAGGGACGAGCTCTATGCCCAGATATGGGATTTCGTCCAAGCTAACAAGGGGCTTTTTGAAAGCCAGATCAGAGCAATGGGCGCCAGCTGCGACTGGTCGCAATATACGTTCACCTTGGACGATAAGATAGTCAAAAGCGCTTATTCCACCTTTAAAAAAATGTGGGATGAAGGCCTTATTTACAGGGGTGAAAGACTAGTTAATTACTGTACTTTCCACGGCACGGGCTTTGCCGATATAGAAGTAGCTTATGAGGATGCGTCTACACCGCTTTATTACATGCAATACGGCCCGTTCGAGCTGGCTACCACCCGTCCGGAAACCAAGTTCGGCGATACGGCGATAGCCGTTCACCCTAGCGATAAGAGATATAAACAATATGTGGGCAAGGTTATCGAGGTAGAAGGCGTGAACGGTATGTTTGAAATACAAGTAGTTGCCGACGAAATGGTAGATCCAAAGTTCGGCACCGGAGTAGTCAAGATAACTCCGGCCCACGATTTCAACGACTGGGAAGTTGCCCAGAGGCATAACCTGCCGGCCGTCAAGGTGATAGACAACGACGGCACGCTGAATGAAAAAACCGGCCGTTTCAGCGGCCTGACAGTTAAAGAGGCGAGAGTTGAGGTTGTAAAGGCCCTTGAAGAAAAGGGTTTGCTGAAAAGGGTCGATAAGGATTATAAAAACCGTATAGGCAAGTGCTACAAATGCGGGACAATCATCGAACCGATGCTTATGAAGCAATGGTTTATAAACATGAAACCGCTGGCGCAAGCAGCGATCAAGGAGCTCAAAGCAGGGAAAATCAAGTTCTATCCGGACACGAAGAAAGCCCAGCTAATAAAATATCTGGAAGGCCTGAGGGATTGGAATATCTCCCGCCAGATCGCCTGGGGGATTCCTATACCGGCCTTTGTTAACGTAGAGGACGATAACGACTGGATATTCGATGAAAGCGTAGGGGACCTGACAATAGTCAGGAACGGCCGTGAATACAGGCGCGATCCGGATGTTTTTGACACCTGGTTTTCCAGCTCCAGCTGGCCATATGCTACCCTGGAATACCCCGACAATAAAGAGCTTAAGAAATTTTACCCGAACGGGCTGATGGAAACCGGCGGGGAGATCCTCTATCCGTGGGTTTCCCGAATGATAATGCTCGGCCTTTATACCACCGGTGAAGTACCGTTCAAAGAAGTTTATATCCACGGCTATGTCATGGCCGAAGACGGGTCGAAAATGAGCAAATCGGTCGGCAATGTGGTTGACCCGCTGCCTATTATCAAACAGTACGGTTCTGATGCCCTGAGAATGGGCATCATATCCGGCAGATCAGCGGCCACCAACACCGGCTATGACGGCCGGCGGGTGATCGAGGCGCGCAATTTCTGTAATAAGCTGTGGAATATCGCCCGCTATATCGAAAGCAAAGTCAAAACCAACGAAGCCGGCCAGATTCCAACGCCTCAAACGCCGGCCGACCACTGGATATTAAGCTGTCTGGCTCACGCTAAATCAAGGCTTAACAACCTGCTTAAGAACTACGAATTCAGTGAAGCTTATGAGACTATATACCACCTGGTCTGGGACGACATAGCCGACTGGTACATCGAGGCCAGCAAAGACCAGTCCGATCCTAAAATGCTGGATTATGTTCTGGAATCAGCTCTGAAATTAGCTCATCCCTTCGCGCCGTTCTTAACTGAAACTATCTGGCAGACCCTCTACCCGAAAACAAATACGCTGCTTATAAGCCAGCGCTGGGAGGAAACAGCCGGCTATGACCAAGGGCAGGCTAATGATTTCAAGAAATTGAAAGCCATCATAACGGAGGTGAGGCACATAAAAACCATATTAACCGCCGGCGGCGGCACGCTGCATCATTCCCAGTCTCGTCTCATAGAAGAGAATGAAAAACTTATCAAGAAACTAGCCGGTTTGGACGATATCAAAAAAGCTTCAGCGCTCCAAGGCATAGCCCTAACGCAAACTCAAGAAAATTGTTCGGTGGATCTGGGAGAAGAGAACGCCGCCAAGTTGACTGCCGGTTTAGCCGACAGGGAAGAGAAACTAAACAAAAGTATACAAACCCTGAAGAACCGCCTATCCAATAAGAATTACCTGCAAAAAGCACCGGCTAATCTGGTAAATGAGACTAAACGACAACTCAAAGAGACCGAAGAAGAACTGAAAAAAACCCAAGTTCTGATCAAAGATTATTCTTAAAATTCAAGGGTTTGCCGGACGCGTTTGACGGATTCGGCGGGATGGGAATCGTCAAACCACAGCACGTGCCAGCCCATCTGGCCGGCAGCCATGACGTTGGCGCGCGAATCGTCGACAAATAAGATCTCTTCCGAATTAGCACCGCTAAGTTCTTGGGCCTTTTTGTATATCTCCTCTTCAGGTTTGATATAACCGCTGGCCGATGAATCGATTATTGCGTCGTACTCGAGGTCCGGCAGGAGCTGGCGCTTTAGCATCTCGTCTATAAAACCCGGCATAATGTTGCTAAGCAGGCCGATACGATAATGCTCGGACGCCCATTCTACCAGTTCCATCGTTTCTTTTATCGGCTCGACTGCCTTCATATAATATTCAGTCCAATCGAGATTTTTCGTTTTCAGCCTGTTCCCTAGGATGTTATTGAACTCAGCTCTCGACATGTCGCCGCGGCAAACCAGGTCGTTATACTTCCAAAAGGTGTTCTCCACTTCATCCACCGTCGCACCGGTAGCATCAGCCAAGGTAGTGAACGCCCGATGATAAAAATGCACCAGGCAGCCGTTGATATCAAAATAGACAAATTCTATACCGCCTTTTGAGCGCTTTTTCGGCTTTTTGTCATCAGGGGCTTTTTTGAACCCTACCAGCTCATCCATGCCGGTTCCCAGAGATTGGGCGATCTGCTGTATGGTAAACACCGAAGGAGCTTTTATAGCTCCACGCTCAATCTTAGCCAGCGTAGAATAGCTCAAGCCGGAGTTATGGCAGAGCTGCTGCTGGGTATATCCCGCCTCCTTGCGCGCCTGCTGAACCCTGAGGCCCAGGCTTTTTTCCATTTCGTCGGATTTTTTCAACTTAATATGTCCCCACCTTAATAAATCACTGACCTTATAATACCAGTTTGATCACGAAAAATGAACAAAAATAGCCTTAAAATGCTATTTATCAATCGACAAAAGAGTAAAGGGAGGCCGATAATAGAAATGCGGCCAGGCCCACTACCACTCCGGCTATGACTGAAGTCTGGGTATTATTGCCTGTTTGGCCCATAACTTTGTTATATACCCAAACACCGGTAGGGACACCTACTAACAATCCTATGGCAAACCACGACATATCGCTTTTGATTATAGCGACCGGGCAGGGCATAAACAACTCGTATATAATTATTCCTAACATGAAGGATATGTTCCCGGTTGATGTGAAGGGATTGTTCAGGGGGTTAGCTTTTTCGATCCTTAGCACCGCTTTGATAATCAGCTTGTTTTTTATAGCCTACGGCATGGTTTTTAACCTGGTGACTTCCAACCCGGAAAAAGTTAAAGGCATCATAGCCCGCAGCAGCTTATACTCCGACCTGCCGGCCGTCCTATACGACCAGACCGCCAATCTGCCCGAAAACAGCCGGGCAGAAATACCCCTGAAAGACCCTGAGGTGCGTCAGATTGCGCTGGAGGTATACGACCCTCAATTCGTACAGTCCAATGCGGAAAAACTGATAGACGGTATGTATGGCTGGCTGCAAGGCAAAACTGAAAAGCCGGTAATAAACTTTGATTTCAAAGATAAAAACCGCGAGTTCGCAGAGAAGATAAGCCGGTATGCAAAAAAGGAGTCCGTAAAATCCGGACAGCTAACGGCCGCGGAGGCCAACCAGGCCGCCGCCGAAGCAAAAAACCTATTTTTAGAGGATAACTTAGGAGCAAAGGACATAAAAGCCGCAGACGGAGCACCGGTTCAAGACAGCTTCAGCGACCTGCCCAGATCCTTTGCCGTGGCTAAAACCGTACCTTATGCTCTGATCGTATTTGTCCTAATAATTATGGCGGTAATTTTTTATGCAAGCAAGGACAAGCCAAGCGCCCTAAAGCGCCTAAGCCGTTCAATGTTATTCGCCGGGATCTTAATAGCCCTGACTCCGCTTATTTTCTCTATAGGCGCAAAAGCTCTATTGAAAAAATCGTCGGATGACCAGCAGGTTATTAATATCGTAAGGACCGTATTCGAACAGTTTATGCAGGAAGCAGGGAAGGTCTATTATGTGATAGGCGTCCTGATAATATTGATCGCCATAGGAATGTATCTATACTCCAGAAAAATATCAGAAACCACGGATAAGAACCGGAAAAAGAAAAGCTAGGGTCTATACTATTACATATGAAAAGCAAGGTTATTTTCACCGAGGAAACAGGAAAAGAACTGCCCGGACTCTGTACCGGCTATTCAAAAATTATCATAATCTCCGGGGATAATACTGCCAGTCATTGGCTAGACAGTGTTCAAAAACAGATCAGAGAGAGCGCCGAGAGTATAATTTTTGACTCCGGCGAAGCAAACAAGACGCTGGCTACGGTGGAAAACCTGTGCCGTGAACTGAGGGGCTTGGGAGCCGACAGGAAAAGCCTGATAATCAGCCTGGGCGGCGGGGTGGTAAATGACATAGTCGGATTCGTAGCGGCAACCTATATGCGCGGGATTGATTGGATTACCATACCTACGACGGTAGTCGCTCAAGCGGACGCTTCAATCGGCGGCAAGACCGGGGTAAATTTAGGCGGCTATAAGAACATGATAGGCAATTTCCATATGCCGAAAAGCGTTCTTATAAATCATAAATACCTTAAGACCTTGCCGAAAGAATATCTGGTGGAAGGCCTGGGCGAAATCATAAAAATGGGCTTTATTTACGACAAGCGGATCCTGGATTATCTGGATAAGCTTGACTCGGGCAAAATTGAGGGAGAGGCACTGCAAAAGGCGATCGAGCTGGCGGCCCGGGCAAAGATAGAAATCGTTGAAAAAGATGCATTCGAGGGCGGCCAGCGTAAACTGGTAAACTTCGGCCATACGATCGGCCACGCCGTGGAAACAACTTCGCTCTGGTCGGATCGGCCCCTTAAACACGGGGAAGCGGTGTCAATCGGTATAATTGCCGAGACTTATCTGAGCGAGCTTGAGGGCGTTTGTCCGGCGGGGCTATCCGCAAAGATCAAGGCCTACTGCCAAAAATTCGGCCTGCCGGAACACGTCGACCAAAAAACCGAACAAATACTGGAGAAAATTACCGCTGATAAGAAAAATATAGGCAAAACTATCTATTGGGTACTGCCCACGGAGCTAGGCAAAGGGATATTCGACCACACGGCCAAGCCGGAGAATATAAAAGCGGCTATCGAGCAGATAGTTAAATAAGATTTCGAACCTTATCCTGCCTAACATGACTTACGGGATGCGAAACAGTGGCGGAGAGGGTGGGATTCGAACCCACGGTACCGTTTCCGGCACGACGGTTTTCAAGACCGTTTCCTTAAACCACTCGGACACCTCTCCAGCAGAATTTATATTATACTAGAAATCTGATTAAGGAGAGATGGCCGAGCTGGTTGAAGGCGCTGCTCTCGAAAAGCAGTAAGCGGGGCAACTCGTTTCGAGGGTTCGAATCCCTCTCTCTCCGCCATATTAATTTGTCAGATGAGTTTGCTTATAAGTCTGGTGGCTCTTATGGTGGTGGGCTATCAAAGCGGCGCCGATGATAACGCCTACCAGGCCGGCTATCGCGCCATAAACAAGGCCCAACAAACTGTAATCCGGATCTTTGATATCTTTTCCTTCTTTTATAGCTTGCTGGGCCTGAAGCGCATAGCTATTAACCAGGCGATGGGCGGGATAATTTTCATATACAGCTTTGAACTCCTCTAAAGAGGCGCTGAACTTCGACTGATTGAACAAATTTAAGCCTCTTTCCCAGTGCTCCTGTGTCTCGCTGTCGGTGTTCAAGGCCAGGTTGTTCCTGGAGATGAGAGATTTTAGGTCGTTTATATCCCTCACATAACTTTTGGCGGCATTCGCCGTGTTGTTATCTTTGAAACGGTAAGTCAGTATGCCGAAAGCTTGGTTTTGATCGTCCAGCGCCGGGCTGCCGCTGCTGCCTTGCGAGGCGTCAGCATCGGTTTGGAACAGTTTGGAATTGCTTCCTTTGGCCGTACGTATGGAGCTTATCGTCCCGTTGGTTACGGTAGGGGAAAGGCTGGCGGCAGATATAAGGTTATTTTCCGCGTCGCTGGGAAAGCCGATTAGGCTGATCTTATCGTTCTGCTGCAGCTTAGACGAATCCGCCAGACTGATAAACGGCGCTTGGCTTATATCGATCTTGAGTAAAGCCACATCGCTTGCCGAGAAGCCCAATTCAGTCCCTTGCTCTATAGTAAGCAGGTCTTTGGGCTGGTAATCTACGTCTATCACACGTACTTTTTTGATGTAGCTCTCATCAATATTTATTTTCAGGGTACGGATGTCTTCCTCGCTGTCTATAGTAACCGGCTTTTCTCCTAATGCGGCTAGGATGACTTCGTCTTTATCTTCCAGTTTGAGTTCGCTCTCGGGCAGATCATATATTTTCGAAAGGAGGGAGGCAACCACATCGCTCTGTGATGTCTGCTGGGGTGTTAAGCCTTGTGAAGCAGCAAACTGGGCAAGCAAAGCGGGATTGTCTAAAAATTCTCCCACTAGTATGTCCGCCGCGTCCCGTGAAACTACATGGCCATTGGTGGCTATCACACCGTCGCTGGAAATAAGAAAGCCGCTTCCCACGCTGGCTCCGCACAAACCGTCTCCATAGGATTTGCCCTGAAGCACCAGACGTCCGCATATGAAATGATAAATCTTCACGACAGACGGCGAAACAGCGTTCACGTCAGCCGTAACTTCGCCGGCCTTTCGATCCTCGCTTTCACTGCGGTTCCATAGAGAATCCCACGCCAAGGGCTCTATTCTGGAGCTGGTTACGACGCCGAATTGCAGGCTGTCCAGTATCTGACGGTAGATGCCAGGGGTCCTTGCCGGATCAAGCAGGCCTTTGATCTGTATCTTCAGCGGGCGGCCTTGATTTACTCCCAGCCACATAATCTGGTAGACGGATTTGGACCCGGCTCCGAACTTCGGATTCTGTTTATAAACTACTTTGGTTAATTCTTTTCCGCCTATTTTTTCGCGGACTGAACTTTGCTTGAAGTATGTAAAATACTGGTCTTCTTTGGGAGCATAATATGCTTCAAGCGCCTGTTTATCGTCTTTATAGGACCTGGCTGTTTTGGAGTTCTCAAAAGCTTCTCCGGTCTCTTCGGTCTGCAGCCGTAATTCGCTCAGGGCATCAGCACCACTGGCCGCAGACGGATAGGGACGCATAGTTACCTCTGTCAGTCTTTCACCTGAAAGTTTATCTTCTGATAAGCTGCCGCTACGATTCGCGGCCCGCCCTTCGGCGTAAAAAACCTTGGAATCGTATCTGAACTGGAAGCCAAGCGAAGATTTTACTTCGCTAAACGTCGATTTTTTTATATTGTTCTCTACGGGCGGTATGAAAACTTCGTCTGTCGAAGATTTCCCAAGCACAAAACCGATACCGAAAGCCGAAATAATTATCAGACAAACACCGGTGAAGAAAAGCGTGACGTGACGGATCCTGAAGGGTTTATGATGCTTTTTAGGATGTTTGGGCAGTTCTGGTCCGGCCGCAAACTTTTTGAATTTTGCCAACATAATTACGCTTAACTATACTGCAAACGACATATCAATATAAACAAAAGGTTATGGCGAACCCGAGAGGATTCGAACCTCTGGCCTCTGGCTCCGCAAGCCAACGCTCTATCCAGCTGAGCTACGGGTTCATGTCCAAACTAAATTAACAGAGGTAATTATATCATTAAAATCTAAACTTCTTCGCCAGTTTGTCAATTTGTCTTTCGGCGGAGTCATGATGGGGCAGGTGGTCAGAAAGTATATCGATTACATTATCAGCCTCCTCGGGAGGGAAATAGATCGAGACGTCCGGCATGAATCTCTTAAGAGGCATCAGATTTATATAACCTATAGCCCCGTCTTGGGCCAGAGAAAAGTACTTAAATTGTTCGAACGAATAAAATTTCTGGCCTATATTTATACCTTTATTATCTATCTGGTAGGTAAGCTGGCGGGGCTGGCGATTAGCAAGGGATGCGAACAATATTCCCGCTACCGCTACTGAGATCGCTGAAATATAATCGCGCGTGACAAGAAAAATTGCGCCAACACCTACGATTAAAATTCCAAAGAAACTTGCAAACCATCTACTATCCTTGTGGTTCGCTATAAATTCCGAACCGGTCCAAGTGACTGATTTGTTGTTGTCGCCAGCCTGTTGCTGCTCCGGTTCTTGCTGTGAACCTGCAAGATTTTCGTCTTCCTGGCGAGGATCATATTTAAAACCATTCTCGGCTTGATCATCCATAAGCTTATTGTAGACGAATAGAGAAGCGTTATCTAGCATATTAATGACATGGCCGTCCATAGTTGTTATAATTTACATCTGTTATTGCAGAGCCAGGTACGGAGAGGTACCCAAGTGGCTGAAGGGGACGGTTTGCTAAATCGTTAGTGGGGCGCAAGCTCCAGCGAGGGTTCGAATCCCTCTCTCTCCGCCAAGCATTATGAGAAACCCCTTCGCGGTTTCTCACCTGAGCCGGGCACGAAATAAATTCGATGCTCGGGCTGCTCTTCCGGATGCATCTAATTAATAGAACTTATAAGAGTAAAGCGAATCCACTCCGCCAAGAGTCTTAAGGCTGGGCGAAAACAGCGGCGTCTATGGTTTTAGCCCCTGATTTCCTTAATGTTTTGGCCGCTTCCTCAACCGTAGCCCCTGTCGTAGATATGTCATCCACCAGTAATATGTTCGTGTCTTCTAAGCTTATATCCCTCAGCTTAAACGCGCCTTCGAGCTGCTTGAATCTATCTTTCCTGCCTGAACCTACCTGGCGCGACTTGCCGATCCTATAAAGAAGCGTTTTATGCTTGTAACCTCTTATTTTTGCCAAGGATTTTGCTATTTCTTCCGCCTGGTCATAGCCGCGAATCCGAACCCGGTCTCGCGCGGTAGGAATATGGCATATGATCGTATCTCGAGGCAGATCGGGTAAGGTCTGGTCAATTTTCATTGCGATGGGCTCCGCGGCAGCTATTGCCCGCTCAAATTTAAACTTATGGATAAGCTTCTTAGAGACTTCACTGTAATCCGTAGATATCCATACGTGCCTAAGCGGTATTGATTTTCTGCAATCGCTGCAGACGGCTTGGCTCGGGCTTACCTTGTGGCACCTGTAGCATCTGCCCGGGGCGCTTGCCAGCTCTGAGAACAGGCAGCCCGGGCACAGCAAAGCTCCCTCCAGATCACAAACTATGCAGTTATGCGGGGCTATGGTGCTTATGAGTTTTTCCAAGATATTCATTCCCGATATTTTATCTTTCAAATCGTTGTAATACTATTGTTGTAAATATGTAGTCTAGCCTGTTGCGCATGGGATAATCTAAGCTATACTACTAATAAATATAAAAATCTTTTTGACAAAAAACACATCTTTAAGAAGAAATAAACCTGGAGGGTACGATGGCGAAGAAAAGCCGTGATGAAGATCTATTAATGGAAGATGAGCTGACAGCAGCTTTTTTGGGTGATGACGAATTCGCTGGGGAAAGTACGGTTCAGACCCAGCAAACAACGAATGAAACAGGCCCCGTAGGCGCCGAAGAAGAGTGGGAAGAAGATGACCAAGTTCCAGGACAGCTGGCCGTTGATGTATTCGAAACCAAAGAAAAACTTATAGTAAAAGCCCGTACCGCCGGAGTAAACAAGCAGGATTTGGACGTAAGCATATCCGATAATACGCTAAGTATCCGCGGCACCTTAAGTGCTGGAACCGAAGAGCAGGCAGAAAACTATTTCGTACAGGAATGTTACTGGGGAGAATTCAGCCGCAGCATAGCACTCCCGGTTCCCGTAAAGGAAGAAGAGATCGAAGCCGTACTAAAAGACGGCGTCCTGACAATTTCCTTTACTAAGGTCAAGCAAGATACTGTCAAAAAGATCCAGATCCAATAAACGCCCTTGGAAGAGTTCGCTGATAGTCAGGCCGGAATATTAATAAGGACGTATTTGACTATTATCTGAGCTAGGGCCACAATTATCAGGCCGATGATAGCGTAGATTATGGTGTTCCGTGCCGATGTGACCTTGCCGGAGTCGCCTCCGGAGGTAATGAACTTGAATCCTCCTATTATCACCATGATTACCGCCACGATACCTACGATTACCGAGAAAATGTTAATGATTTTGCCGACCAGGCTGTTGACGCTGCCCTGGGCTCCGACCGTCTCTTGATTGCCTTGGGCATCAGTTCCGCAGTTTACCGGTTTGTCCGGTGTACCTGAGCTAAAGGTCAGGTTCGCGCCCTGGCAAAGTTCATCCTTGGTTTGAGCCGAAGCTACGGATAATCCGCCTACAGAGATCAAAAATGCCGCCAAAAGAGAAGTGATAGCTACGGCCAGTGTATTCTTTATAGAAAAAATTAAATTTACACTTGTCATGATATTACCTCTAAACGCTGGTTGCTTTGCTGAGTACGAATTTGACTATAAACTGGGCAAGCGCCACTATGATCAGGCCGATTATCGCATAAAGTATGGTGTTCCGTGCCGATGTAACCTTGCCGGAGTCGCCGCCGGAGGTGATATAGCGGAAGCCGCCATAAACTATCATGATCACGGCGATGATACCGACGACCACTGAGAAAATGTTGATGATCGTAGCGATCAGATCATTGACTTGGGTTTCAGACGTGCTGAAACTTGAACATTGCGTGCTGCTGCCAAATTTAAGTTCGGCTCCCTGACAAGTGCTGTTTTGTATATCAGGCGTAGTCTGAGCCAGGGCCATGCCCGTTCCCATAGACAAAGCCAAAAATACACTGGCCGCTGCTACGGCTAATTGTTTTTTTATTTTCTTTAACATTTTTATATCCTTTTTAGTTTCTAATTAGCTAAAACGCTCAAGGTTATTATACATCTAAATTATCCACTGGCAATATCTACGGCCTTACTAAGGATAAACTTGACTATGAACTGGGCAAATACCACTATGATCAGGCCGATTATCGCATAAAGTATGGTGTTTTTAGCGGAAGTGACATTGCCGGAATCCCCGCCGGATATTATATAGCGGAAGCCGCCGACTATAATCATCAGAACCGCTACTATGCCGATAATGACTGAAAAGAAATTGATAACTTGGGAAATAATATCGTTTAATTTATCGGTGGCATCAAGTCCGCTGAAGGCACATTCGTTTTCATTGGGGTCGGTGGTAAAAAACAGATTGGCTCCAGTACAGGCGGCATTTTGTATGTCCGCCCGCTGCGGCTCGCCCTGCGATTCAGCCTCGGATCCGCCTTCCGTCGCCGCATATGATACCGAACCCATGCCTATAAACAAAAAACAGCCCAAAATTACCATAAAAAGGTAATGCATAGAATGTCTCTTTAATATACTCCAAGCCATAAGTACAGTAGATTATACCACCGAAGTAAGTAAAGAGACAGTTGGCAGGCCTAGACCCTGTTGAGTACGAACTTGACTATGATCTGGGCAAAAGCGACTAATATCAGGCCGACGAGGGCGTATATGATCGTATTTCGGGCGGTCGTAACTTTGCCGGAATCTCCATCGGATAAGACAAAACGCATGCCGCCGATGATTATCATGATGACCGCCATGATACCTACTACTATGGATACCAGGTTGATGCCGTCTTCGATCGTCTTACCAAGACGCCCCTGAGCCCCGGCATCACAACCGCCGCCGCTGTCTAGCTGGACGCCGGCACAGGCCTGCTCTTTTGTCGCGTCAAACGGCCCGGCGGATGCGCTAGGCGCCGCGAACACCATGTTAAACCCGCTTACGATAGCCAGCGCCGTGAGCAGGTATTTTATTTGGCTGATAAATTTTTTCATTTTTATATCCTCTTTAAGCTAAATTATACCGTAATATTATTTAATACCACCCGTACTAAAAGTTGGGCCGCCGTAGCTAAAATCAAGCCGACTACGGCATATATGATCAGTTCTCTCGCATTGTTGGCTTCCTCGGGGTTGCTGCCTGAGGTTATATATTTGATGCCTGCCATGATAAATCCGAGCACGGCAGCTATGCCTACTACCACCGAAAGCAGGTTGACGGCTATGGTGATAACGCCTCCCGGACCGTATAGAGGGTTGCTATTCGCGCCTGCCTCGGCGTCTTTGCAAACAGACGACTGGTCGCCGCTATGCTCGCAAACGTTGTTAAAAAGCGGCAAGGCTGAAGCTGACTGGAAAATTACCAGGGAAAAGCTCAGCGAAAGCAAAGTTATAGCAAGTATTTTTAATCTCATAATCTACCTACGACAGTTAATATTATCGTTTCCGCGCTCAGAGCGATAACCAGCCCGATCAAAGAATAGATGATATTGCGCCGCGAGCGGGCAATCTTATCCTTGTCGGAAAATGCCGTTACGTAATTAAGGGCGGCGATCATCAGCGAAATCAGCGCGACGGCGGCGATCACGGCGAAAACAACGGCCAGCCCCCTCTGCACAGTGTTGCCGTCCGCCATGACCTGGGGTAAATTCGTCAGACAATGCCCTTTGGCCTCAGGGTTAAAGACATCGCTTTGGCCGGCGGCACAATTTTGAACCTTGTCGAATTGTGCGAATATCCTGCTGTCAATCATGGCTGGCCGAACCTTCCTCCGATAAAGGCCACTATCGCCGTAGCCGTCAAAGCTATAATCAAACCGGTTATAGCGTCTATCAGGGTGTTTTTCGCGGTGGCGGCTTTGTCGGTGTTTCCCCTGGACTCGCTATATTTTAGTCCGGCATAAATCACATAGGCTATGGCTATTAAGACCGCCAACCTGGTCAGTATTTCTATAGCCGCAAGGCCGATAAGCCAAAGGTCGTTGATGCCGTGGAGCTGGGGAACACAGGCGACATCTACTTTGCCGTCGGGTGTATTCACCTGTTGGTGCACTTCAAGGTATTTATACCAAGGCGGCAAGCCTAGGAAGTAATTCTTACAGCTATCATCTGCCGCAAATATGGATAGTAAGTTTTGTATCATAGCAGCCTCGTTATTAATTCTAGATTAATCCATGTTCCGGGCGAAAAGATTCCGCCGGGGACCAAATACTGGAACAAGGAGAAGGCGAAGATATAGACTAACAGGCCGATTATGGCCGAACGGATGCGTTTCTTCGCTTTCGTAGTGACCTCGGCGTTGCCTTCGGAAGCCGTATATTGGATACCCGCGCCTATTACGGCTATGACTACGGCTATTCCCACTCCCACGGATAAGAACCTGAGAACCGCGAAAGCCAAGTCCTCAATCGGGTTAAGTCCTTTGGGGCCTTTTTCACCTACGCAGCCGAAGTTGAACTTGGTGTAATAATTGTCGTCGCTAAGAGGGCCGCTGGTGCCGTTGTTTTCCGTACGGATATTGCCGCAGAGGTACTTGCCTTTGTATTTGTTTTCCTCTTCTTTTTTCTTCTTGGCTTCTTCTTTATCGGCCTGTTTCTTCTTATGCTTTTGGATTGTCTCTTTTTTGCAGTCTTGCTTGTCCTTAGGCTTATCTTCCTTATTACATGCTCTGTATTCTTTTTTGCAGTCTTTGCGGTCTTGAGCGTCTTTTATGCCGTTACATTCAGTTATCGGCGGCGGTTTGTCCGGATCCGGCTTGGGTTTAGGTTTAGGCTTGGGTTTATCGGGTTTGCTGTCTCCGCTTTGCTTCAGCATAGCCTGGGCCTTGGTCGCGCTCTCCGCGTAGGCTCCGCAAGGACTCTTGCCTGAAGTAGTCCACGGAGTCGTTGGAACCGAACATTTTGATTGTATAGCCTGGTTTATCGCATTCTGTGAAGTCGCATAGTATACAAATGGTCCGGCATCGGTGTAAGTTTTTATGCAATCGTCATACCAGGCCTCCCGGAATGGGCTGTCTACCTTATTAACCTCTGCGCAATAACTCTTTGCCCCTTTCGATACCTTGTTCATAAAGGTGCTGTAGTCCATCTTTGCTAAGGCTGTCTGGCTGAACAGGGCGCCTACCAATACAAGTAATGCCGGATACAACACTGCCGACAGATAATTTTTAGTGGTTATGTTTGTCAGTTTGTATTTTATTCTCATTTTTCTCTAATAATTGTCCGTTAAAACATGGTTTTTAGCAATTTGTATAAATTTAGTCAGGATGGAATTATCACCTCTTCTCGGTTCCTAAATACATCTGACAATTCGCCCTGGCAGTCGTAATCATCCGGGTAATCCATGACGTATTGCACGGCGGAAGCTAAATCTACGGTGTTATCAAAATCACAAATCATCTTCTTGCCTTGGGCTTCGGGCGTATACTTGCTAGTTATATATTCCATCTCGACCGAACAGCCTATCTCTCCAAAACCCTGGATCTTGTATTTGACGCTGCTGATGTCGGCCGCATTATATGTATACTCGGCCGGGGTGCATTGCTGGAAGTTCGTTTCAAAACAATCTTTATCCGTACAGGTTACTACGTCAGGCAGGGGTTGAGCCTTTTGCTTGTTCTGGTCCGGCGGTTGGGCAAAGATGATAACAGCCGCGATTATCATCAATACACCCAATCCAAGCCCGGCTAATATGATTATTTTTCGCTGTTTGTTTGGTTTTTTACCGGGATCAAGGTATTGCTGGTATCCGCTGATATTTTCTGTTTCTGGCTGATGAATCCCCGGATCGTTTTGCGAGGAGTTGTCCATTCTCTAAGCTTAATCGGTTTTTAGATTATATACAAATCCCGGGGTGTATACTTATTAACATAAGTGTTTTATTATAAACATAAGATATTAAACGCGTTTAATAACATGGGCAAAATAAAAATAACAAAATTAAAGCGTCTCGGCAGCCTGTTTCAAAAAGACTGGGCGGTTATTTTTGCAGCGGCGTTAGTGTTAAGCCTTTCCAGTATTATGTCATTCCAAGTACCTGCTGTTTACGCCCAAGAGGGAGGTGATTCCGCCGCGACAAAAGCCAAGAATCACTGCCAGGATAAACACACCAGTAACGAGGCCAAGAGAAAAGCCTGCGTCAAAGGTTTCACGGCCGGATACAACGGGGGAAACAAGGCTGACGCTTGCAAATCCTATAGAGGGGGCGTGAAGGATGCTTGTAATTCAGGTTTCGATGCCGGAAAGAACGCGAAAGATGCCGATAGCGCCCCGCCGCCTGACGAGGGAGCCGCCGGAGCAGCCGAAGGCCAGGGTACGGAAGAGATAAAGTGCGAAGCTTCTATCTTTTCAATCTCCTGGATAATCTGCGCCGCCATTGAGTTCGGCGCGAACTTTACCAATTGGTTTTTCAACTCTTTTTTAAGACCGCTTCTTGAGGAAGTACCGGTAAGTCTCGATCCGGCCGAAGGCAGCTTCCAGGCCTGGCAGGGCTTCAGGCTGCTGGCTAACATCATGCTGGTGGCTTCCATGCTGGCTATAGTTTACGCGCAGGCAAGGGGCGACCAATGAACCTAGACGCCTATACTGTCCGAAAGCTGGCTCCGAAACTGCTTATCGCCGTGGTCGCAGTGAACATTTCCATCTACCTTTGCGTAGCTGCCATAGATATAACCAATGTGTTCGGCCGGGGCCTCAACCAGCTTATAACCGCCCCTTTCCACCAGGCGGCGGAAGACAAATTCCAGCTGGATACGCTGCAGAGCGGCGATGACACGCTGGTGTTTTTTGGTATTAGTATCGCGGTCGGAATCTTGTTGACGCTTTCTTTGGCCGGAGGGCAGCTGCTGCCGATGATAGCGTTAGTACTGCTCCCGATAGTCCTGGCGGTTTTAGCGATGCTGGTGACCCTGGTTATAAGAAAAGCGCTCCTGGTGATATTGACTATTGTGTCGCCTATAGCCTTTGCGCTGTGGGTGCTGCCCGGGACGGATAAATACTTCAAGCAGTGGTGGAGCTTGTTCCTCAAGACGCTCATGGTCTACCCGATAGTCGCTGCGCTTTTTGCGGTCACTAACATCATGGCTGTCGTGACCTTCGACAGCGCGCAGGTCAGCAGGGAGGAGATAGTCGCCGCCGGCGAAGTTGATCCGGGCCAGGCCGGAGGCATCGGCGACGAAGGGGTCGGCGAAAATGCTTTGGACGCGATCATAGGCATAATCTTGGTGTTCAT
>CAMLDK010000003.1 GCA_946478995.1 uncultured Candidatus Saccharibacteria bacterium
CAACGCTGACGTAGCTACAATAGATCAATTGAACGCGGCAAATGCCACTATAACTGATCTGACCGTAGAAGGTACGGCCACTGTAGCCGAATTGCATGTGACGGGAAGCGCAACTTTTGAGGGAAATATCACTGTCAATGGACATGTAATAAGTAGTGGAGACCAACCTACGGTAGAAGCCCTGTCTCCAGCAGGCACTAATGGCCAGGTAAGTATTAGTGGTAATGATACGGCGGGCACGCTGACAATACAAACAGGGGATAATCCATCAACGGGAGATTTGCTCAAACTTATATTCAATAATCAATACGATAATGCAGAAGGGGCCGGATTAGATATTTTCCGCAGCGGAACTACAGAAGAGTATACGACCCTCAAAAGCCTGAACAATCCTCAACCGAATACTACATATAAATATGATTACTTCATAATACAGGCCGAATAGCACACTAAAATATTGTGCGACGTAGAGAAAATTAATATAACCTTAGTTAAAATAAGCATAATTGGTATACTCATCTATAGTATGATCCGGCAAACAAATCTATTAAAACGCGGGTTTGCTGTAATTGGCTTTAACTTGGCCGCTTTAGCAGTCTTAAGCATTCTGGCTATGAGCTCTTCAGCAAATGCTATCAGCCAAGGCTTTTTCGCGGATGAGGATTTAGCGAGCGGCACACTCGTATCTATTAAAGGAAACGGCTCGAACACGATTATCGTACCTGCGGAACTGGAAAATAATAATATAGCCGGAGTGGTGGTAGATAAGCACGACAGCACCGTAGCTCTTAGCGAGAGTGAAAATCAAGTCCAAGTTACCACCAATGGCGTAGCAAACCTATATGTCACTGATCTTTACGGGGACATAAAAGTCGGGGACCCTATAGGAATATCACCGATTCGCGGTGTGGGAGCGAAAGCCATAAGTAATGGAAAGATAGTAGGAGTAGCCCAGACCAATTTCGACGCCAGCCGTTCAACACGAACCGTATCTGTAAAAAAAGCAAACGGCGATACGGTGGAAGCTAAAGTAGGGTCGGTAATGGTCGCCGTCCAGATAGGGTATTATGCGGTATCGGCCGAAGAAGGACAGCGGACGACCGGCTTACAGCAACTCGGCGGCAATCTAGCAGGCAAACCGGTTTCAGCCGTGAAAGTACTTATATCTCTAATAATCGCTTTAACGGGCACTATAGCGGCGGCTATCATCCTGTATGGAGGGGTAAAATCCGGCTTTACCGCTGTTGGACGCAATCCTTTGGCCCGTTTGAGTATATTTAACGGTTTGAAACGGATAAGTATTTTTAGTCTGAGTATCTTTATCATAGCCTTAATGGTGGGCTATGCGATACTGCGGATTTAATTAGGCGGATTTACTAAGTTCATATTCGGCAGACTGAAGTTTTTCTATTAAGTCGTCAATGCCTCCGTCAAGGGCGGCCGGAATGTTGCTGCGGCTGTAGCCGATCCTATGGTCTGTTATGCGATCCTGCGGAAAGTTATAAGTCCGTATTTTTTCACTGCGGTCGCCGGAACCTATAAGCTTGCGCCTGGCATCGGACAGTTCTTTTTGTTCTTCCTCGATTTTTGCTTGGAGCAAGCGCGAACGTAAAACACTCATAGCTTTTTCGCGGTTTTTTAGTTGGGATTTTTCGTCCTGGTTAGTAACGACTAGGCCGGTAGGCAAGTAGGTGATGCGTACGGCAGAATCCGTAGTATTGACACTTTGCCCGCCATGTCCGCTGGCCCGAAAAATATCTATCCGCAAATCGTCCGGCTTAATTTGTATATCGGTTTCCTCGGCCTCCGGCAGCACGGCAACCGTTACCGTGCTGGTGTGTACGCGGCCTTGGGATTCGGTTGCCGGGATGCGCTGGACGCGGTGTACACCGGCCTCAAACTTTAGATTTTTATATGGGGATTCGCCTCGAACACTAAAAATAACTTCTTTGAAACCACCGACTTCGTTCGGACTGTCATTTATGTGCTCAATCTTGTATCCATGATTTTCCGCCCAGCGATTGTACATCCTATATAGCTCGCCGGCGAACAGGCTTGACTCATCGCCGCCTGCCGCCGCCCGGATTTCAATGATGACGTCGCGGTCGTCATTCGGGTCTTTAGGCACTAACTCTTCCTCAAGCTGCTTTACGATATCCCGCAGTCTGGCCGCTAGGTCATTTAGTTCCGCTGAAGCTAAGCTCGCCAGCTCCGCATCGTTCCCATCCTGGATCGACTCCGCTTCTTTTATTTGTTTCTCTATTTTCCGTTTTTCATCGAATAAGGCGATTATCTTAGCCAGTTCCCCTTGGCGTTTCGCTAAGGCAGGGTAGTCAGTTCTTCCGAAAACATCCGGATTTTGAAGTTCCTGCTCAACCTTAATGAACTCTTCGCGGAGCTCTCTTTCTTTTTGCTGCATAGGTATAGTTTACCTTTTAAGATGGCCAGACAAAAAAGATTAACCGATTTTCTGAGGTGTTTCGGATTCTTTTTTCTTGCTCTTGGCTTTGCTATTTCGTTGTGCTGCGGCTTCACGGGCTTTTTTAGCGGCTTCGGCGCGGGCTTTGAATTTATCAACACGTCCCTCTACATCAAGTAGCTTTTCCTGGCCGGTAAAGAAAGGGTGCGATGCGCTGGAAATATGCACATTCACTAGTGGATATTCTTGGCCGTCCAATTTGATAGTATCGTCTGTTTTAGCAGTAGATTTAGTTAAAAAAGTCTCGCCATTGGAAAGATCCTTAAAAACGACCGGTCTATAGTCCTTTGCGTGGATATCTTTTTTCATTAGATTGTTTAGTATACCTATCTGTTAGAGATCAGTCAAGACAGCAAGGTATATTTGCATAATAGCGATATTTATGGTAATGTATTGCCATGAGCCGGAATCTGGAGTTTGGGATTGAAGCTGCCGGAAACACCACTTTATCAATAAGCGGTCCTAGCAGTCCATTGCGCCTGGCGGGCAGATACAGGGAACTGGTCCAGAAAGCTAATCCTCACAAACCTTTTCGTTACTCTCAGACTAAAAAAGGCACAAAAGCCCGGGAAGACATAGGAGAAGTCAGGGTTAATGTAAGGAAAATAGCCGGAATATCTAATAATCGACAACGTCGCGAGGTGTTAAAGGGAGTTATAGATTATGTGCATTTTCTTGGCTCAGGCCAGGCAGAATATATTGAAGCGGACCCTAATATCCAGCTTAGAGAAGGATTGCTTGATCCGAATGCGCCGGAAGATGCTTTAGCGGTGATTCTTAAATCTCCGAGCATGACAGATCCGGAATTATTAGAAGGTCAAGCTCTCCGGGGCATGAAAGGCATGGCCAAAGATCTGGCATATAAAGGAAAAGTAGGTGATCCCGATAAAAAAACTGAACGTATTTTGGCCAGAACTTTAGAAGCTTCGGTAAGCGCCGCCGAAGGAATATTACTTACCGCTGATATAAATAGCGGGGCTTCTCTAGCTACTGTTGATGATCACGACCCCGAGTCAGGATTTATATATCTGCATGCCCGCAATTTGAGCAGTCCGGCACAAAGTCTAATCTGTCTTGCGGGAGCCATAGAGCTTGTTCAGACGAACCAACAGGTTGCGGCAGCATAACGTATCTGTTATAATTTCAAAACCATTAAATTAAACAGGCAGGGAGATTTTCCTCGGTTTAAAGCTTCGCTTGAAGCCTGAACTGACAGCCCGGCCGAAGAAAGAAGGAAAATATGTCTAAAGTAGATATTAAGAAATTATTGGAGTCCGGCGCGCATTTTGGCCATAAAACCAGCCGCTGGCACCCAAAAATGGCGCCATATATCCATAGCAAAAGGAACGGCAGCCATATAATTGACCTGGTCAAGACCGTGGAAAAGCTGGAGCAGGCCCTGGATTTTATAGAGAAAACCACGGCGAGCAGCCGGCAAGTTTTGCTAGTCGGTACCAAAAAGCAAGCTAGGGATGTGATTAGAGACGCGGCTGAGAAGACCTCGATGCCGTTTGTGACGGAACGCTGGGTAGGCGGATTGTTGACCAATTCCGGCACGATGAACAGCAGGATTAAGCACCTCAAAGAACTTGAACAAAAAATGGCTTCAGGCGCGCTAGAAAACAAATACAGTAAATTGGAAGTCCAAAGATATCAGGAAGAAATCGATGCCATGAACCACCTTTATGGCGGCGTCAAAGAACTTTCCAATCGTCCCGGCGCTATATTTATAGCTGATGTGCTAAATGATAAGAACGCCGTCTTGGAAGCCAAGAAACTTAAGATACCGATCGTCGCTGTAATTGACAGCAACGCGGACCCAAGTGTGGCTGATTATCCGATTCCGGCAAATGACGATGCGATAAAAGCCATACAGTTGATCACAGACTACGTGGTAGAAGCAATATCCGCCGGCAAAGCAAAATCCAAGAAGAGTTCTGAAGAGGAGAAATAAATGGACATCAAACAAATAAAGAGATTAAGAGAGTTAACCGGCGTAGGTATTACCGATGCAAAAAAAGCTTTGGAAGAAGCTGCCGGCGATTTTGATACGGCCCTTGCCGCAATGCGTAAGAAAGGTCTGACCAAAGCTGAAAAACGCGGTGAAAGGGAAGCCCGCGCCGGAGTCGTAGGCACCTACAATCATGACTCAAGAATCGGTGTCGTATTAGAAGTGAATTGTGAGACTGATTTTGTTGCTCGCAACGAAATATTTACTGACCTTGTAAAAGATTTATCCATGCACATAGCTGCCAGTGCGCCTCTTTATGTAAGCGAAGATGATATCCCGGCCGAAGAAAAGAATAAAATAAAGGCCGAATTCAGCGAAAAAGCTAAAAGTGAAGGCAAGCCGGCCGATATGTTAGAGAAGATTGTCGACGGACAGGTCAAAAAATATTTTGCTGAAAAATGCTTGCTTGAGCAGCCGTTTGTTAAGAATCCAGATATAAAAATCGGTGATTATATCAAGGAAAACATAGCCAAGCTCGGCGAAAATATCGTAGTACGCCGATTCGCGCGGCTTGCTTTGGGTGAAGTTTCATAAAGTTGATATCATAGTTATCAGTGGAAGAGATAATAACTAGATTCAAAGCCGACGCCGATAAGTCCATAGCTCATTTCGAGGATGAGCTTAAGAAGCTGCGCACCGGCAGGGCGCACCCGGGAATGCTAGATGGAGTAATGGCCGAGGCTTACAGCCAGAAGATGCCTCTTATTCAGCTGGCGACCGTTTCAACGCCGGAACCGCAGCTTTTGCAGATTTCTCCTTTTGACCCGAATAACATAGGGGCGATATCCGCCGCTATCAGAGAAAATCAAACTTTAGGTTTGAATCCTATGGACGACGGCAAAATTATAAGAGTGCAGATACCGCCTTTGACGGAGGAGAGAAGAAGGCAGATAGTCAAGCAACTCGGCGAAAAAGTTGAAGACTGTATGATCTCTATGCGGAATGCCCGCCATGACGCTATCAAGCAGGCTAAAACCGGTGAATTCAGCGAAGATGATAAAAAGCACATCCAAAACCGTATAGACGAGCAAATGTCAGAAAAGAAAAAGCAGGTCGAGGATCTTGCCAAGACAAAAGAGACTGAAATCCTTACGGTTTAACCGTGTTAGAATAGATTCCTGATGACAGTCTTTCTTTTGATCATAAGCCTTATATTATTTGTCGGCTTGGTCGTGATTCATGAATGGGGGCATTTTATTGCCGCCAGGCGAGGCGGCGTTGAAGTAGAGGAATTCGGCGTAGGATTTCCGCCAAAAATTTGGGGCAGGAAGATACGCAGTAAGAAAAGTAAATTTATTTTTTCTATAAATCTGCTGCCGCTGGGTGGGTTCGTGAAGCTCAAGGGCGAGAACTCGGAAGACAAGCGTCCTGCAAGTTTCGGGGCAGCGCCTTTATCTACAAAGGTGAAGATAATGCTCGCCGGCGTGATCATGAATGCTCTCGTAGCCTTTTTAATATTTACGGTTTTAGCCGCCGCCGGCATGCCTAAAATCATAGACGGCCAGTTTACCATAGCCAGCGATACTAAAATTATTCAGCAGGTTGAAAATAGCGATGTTGTTTTAGTCAGCAGCGTCGGTGAAAATACCCCGGCTTCTAAAGCGGGAATAAAGCCGGATGATAGGATTTTACAGATAAATGGCGAGCAAGTCACTAATGCCGAACAGGTTGCGGGCTTAACTCAGGGCAACGCCGGTAAAACCGTGCCGGTTGTTGTAGAGCGGGCAGGGGAGCAGCTTGAGGTCAAAGCTACCCTAAACCCGGAAAATACGGGCAGCGGCTATTTGGGCGTAGCCAGCCAATCCGGCGCAAGCGGCATAGAAGTGAGGCGTTCCACCTGGTCGTCGCCTATAGTAGCTTTAGGTCTTATGAAGCAAATCAGCCTGCTGACTTTTCAGGGCCTTGGTTCGGCTATCAGCAATTTAGCCAAGGGTGATACCGAAAAGGCAAGCGAACAAGTCGCAGGTCCGGTAGGTATTTTCTATATTTTGCGCGAGGGAGCAAAGATTGGTCTTAGCTTCATCTTATTTATTATTGCGATCATTTCTTTGACCTTGGCTTTATTGAATGCGTTGCCGATACCAGCTTTGGACGGCGGCAGATTGTTCGTTACGCTACTTTTTGCCGCGCTTAAAAAGCCGCTAACCCGGCGCGTGGAAGAAACTATACATGGCGCTGGTTTTGCGGTCCTGATGCTGCTTATAATCTTGATAACCGTCGTGGATATAAAGCGTTTTTTCTAAATGAAAAACCCGGTCAAAAAAGTAAAAAATAAAAAACAAGGTTACGGACCAAAGTCAGCCATATTGGTTACCCTGGCCATTTACTTTGGAGCGCAAATCATCGCCGGTGTGCTTATCGGGCTTTTCTTACATCTAAGCGGTAAAAGTGCCGAGGAAATAACTGATTTGGTAAATACTTCCATCGGCATCAGCTTTAGCTTTATTTTGATAGCCGAAGTTTTGTCGCTTTGGTTTTTATGGCGATTTATCAGATACAGGCAGGTTAGCCCCAGGGATATAGGTATAAAAAAACCAAGCTTTGAAAATATACTTTATTCTTTGCCTGCATACGGTGTATATTTTATTATCCTTTTAGCCGTTTTCTCACTGGTTCGGGGCTTTACTCACATTGATACCGACCAGGAGCAGCAGATAGGTTTTGAGGGGGCGTCGGGAGTGTTGCCGCTGACACTGGTTTTTGTATCCTTAGTCATATTGCCGGCATTAGTAGAAGAAATAATGATCAGAGGTTTTTTATATACCGGTCTGAGAGCAAAGTACACTAAGGTAAACGCAGCGATCATTGCCAGCTTGGTCTTTGCGGTCGCGCATTTGCAGCTGGGAAGCGGCGCGCCACCGTTATGGATAGCGGCGATCGACACTTTCATCCTTTCCATAGTTCTTATCTACCTTCGTGAAAAGACAGGAAATATCTGGGCAGGAGTTGCCGTCCATATGATAAAGAACACCTTTGCGTTTATCAGTCTTTTTATAATAAAGTTGATTTAGTTGTAATTAATTTAATTTATGATAAAGTTATTTTATGCTTTTGTTTAAAAAGATAGTTTCTATAAACCTGCCAGCCCCGGCAACTCACCGGAGGCTACGTTAAATTTTAACTAAATAATCAAAGAATCAGCACAAACGGCCTCCGGGCCGTTTTTTATTTTGTGTTTGATTTTGGAGATTTAAAATGACAGAAAGAAAATTAGATGAGATTGCCATGTCGAACGGAATGTGGCGGGAAGCGGCGGACGAAATGGCTGCCAATAACTGGAGCTTAAGGGAACAGTCCGATCATTATGCTTTACAGATCGCCTGCGGAGTCTTGAGCGGCTCTTTTGATTTAAAGAATCTAAAGGCCGAAGCTACGGCGCTAAACGATCTGGATGCTCAGGCTGTTGATATCGCTGCAGGCGACATTGAGGTTTTAGAGGGTGATGATTTTAGAGAGGCTATGGCCAGAAGAATCGGACATCACGCCGCCAGAAAAGCTTTTAAATATGTCAGGACTCATAATGACAGAATAGGCTTCAAGCAAGGCCTCGATAAAGTTAAAAAGATGATGAAAAGCCAGGGGCCTGGAATGGGTCGGCTGGAAAGTCATGACATAAGCCTGGGTTTGGTTTTGAGAGCCGCAGGCAAAAAGGTAGAATGAATAAAGGATTAAAATGAGATATTCTAAAGTTTTCGGAAAAACATCAAAAACCGAGGGTTCGGATTATAAGATTGATTCGCACCGGCTGCTAACCCAAGCCGGCTTTATCCGCGAATCGACCGCCGGACGGTATTATCTACTACCGCTGGGTCAGATAGTTCATGACAAGATCGCCGATATAGTGAGAAAGCATATGAATGAACACGGCGCACAGGAAGTGACCATGCCGGTCCTGCATCCTATTGAACTTTGGCAGGAGACCAATAGGACTTCGACGACCGGTTTCGAACTTATGAAAGTAACCGACCGCCGCGAAGCCCAGTTCGCTTTGGGCGGTACAGCCGAGGAAATGGCGGTCGACCTGGTCCGGAAGTTCAATATCAGCTACAAGGATCTGCCGTTCAATATCTACCAGTTCTCGATGAAATTCCGTGACGAGTTGCGCGCACGAGGCGGTTTGCTGCGCGTGCGTGAATTCGTTATGAAGGATGCCTACAGTTTCAGCACCGAAGAGCAGTTCAAAGAAATCTACACCGATATGGCCAGGGCTTACAGTGATATTTTCGCTGAAGTCGGGCTTAAGACTGAAAAGGTAGCGTCCGATAACGGCTACATAGGCGGCGAATACTGCCATGAGTTCATCTCTGAAAGCGACTCGGGCGAAAGCCGCTACTTCACGACTGAAGATAACAGCTATGCAGCTCATGAGGATATAGCGGAATTCGAAAAATACCACGAAGAAAAAGATGAGCCGCTTAAACCCCTGGAGGAAGTAGAGGGCAAGGGCATTATCGGTGTCGAAGAGTTAGCCAAATTCCTGAAGATACCGGTAGAAAAAACTACCAAGACGATTCTTTTTGAAACAGAAACCGGCCAGATTGCCGCCGCAGCTGTTAACGGGCTTTATGATATCAACGAAACCAAATTAAAGCACATCTTAGGCTGCGCCGAGCTAAGGCTGGCCTCTGCTGAAACCGTTAGGAAAGTTACCGGCGCGGAAGTAGGCTATGCCGGTTTTATGAACCTGCCCAAGCAGGTAAAAATAATATTGGATGATTCGCTGAAAGGCCGCAAGAACTTTGAATGCGGCGCTAACAGGACGAACTACCACTCTATAAATGTTAATTTCGGCCGCGATTTTCCCGAACCGGACCAATTTTATGATATCGCTATGGCCAGGGTCGGGGACTTTGCAAAAGGTACCAAAAAAAGCCTTGTGGAGCGCCGAGGAATTGAAGTGGGAAATATATTTCAGCTTGGATATCACTATACCAACCTGATGGAAGTCGCCGAATACACCGATGAGAACGGCAAGATGCAGAAATATTACATGGGCTGTTACGGTATAGGCATAGGCCGGACAATGGCTGCGGTAGTAGAAAAATACCATGATAAAAACGGTATAATCTGGCCGGAAAATATAGCGCCCTTCAAGATTTTTCTAGCAGCTTTAGGCAACGATAAAAAGGTTCTTGATACAGCCGAACAACTTTATAAACAGCTCCAGGATGCCGGTTTTGAAGTGTTGTTTGACGACAGAGACATCCGTGCCGGGGAGAAATTCGCCGATGCGGATTTACTCGGTTTGCCCTGCAGGGTAGTGGTCAGTGAAAAATCTTTAGCAGCCGGTGGTTTTGAATTTAAAAAAAGAACCGCAGAAACAACCGAGGTTCTTGACAGGGCTCGTCTTTTAAAACGACTTGCCGAATAAATTCAAATGGGTATAATCTAAGGCATCAAAACCTGGCTATGCATATGCCAAATTAGGAGGAATTTTGAAAAAACAGTTTCATATGACCAAAGACGGTATCAAAGAGCTTCAAGATGAGCTTAACTCTCTAACATCACGCAGAAGCGATATCGCAGAAGCGATCAAGACCGCCCGGGAGCAGGGCGATCTCACCGAGAACGCAGAATATCACGCGGCAAAAGAGGACCAGGAACGGACCGAAGCAAGAATATCAGAGCTGGAACACATACTTGCAAACACAGAGGTCATCAATAAGCCTAGGGGCAATAATCAGGTTCGCCTTGGCAGCAAAGTCAAGCTCAAGCCCAAAACCGGCAAGCCTAAGGAATTTCAGGTGGTAGGTACGGTAGAAGCCGACCCACTGGAAGGCAAGATTTCTGACGAGTCGCCTATCGGCAAGGAATTATTAGGTAAAAACTTAGGTGATTCCGTAGAGATCACTACCTCCGCCGAAACCATTACTTACAAGATCACCGATATTAGCTAAACAGACTCTGAGCTAATCTATCAACATTACTCCTTAGGTGATATCATATTTACGTTATGCAAAAAGAGGTTAGAAAAATTATCGAGGAGCTTGGCGAAGATCCGGCCCGAGCCGGCTTAGAAGGCACGCCTAAAAGAGTTGAAGAAGCCTTAAAATTCCTAACCCAAGGTTATACCCAAGATATAGATGAAATTATCAACGGGGCGGTTTTCCCGGTGGACCATAATGAAATGGTTCTGATCAAGGATATAGAAGTTTACAGCATGTGCGAGCATCATATGCTTCCATTTGCGGGGAAGGCCCATGTAGCCTATATACCTAATGGTAACGTCATAGGGCTATCAAAGATAGCTCGAGTGGTGGACCTTTTTGCCAGAAGGCTGCAGATGCAGGAAAGGCTGACCAACCAGATTGCCAACGCATTGGATGAAAAAATAAAACCCAAGGCTGTCGGCGTGATCATCGAAGCGGAGCATTTCTGTATCATGATGAGAGGCGCGGAAAAACAGCATAGCAAAATGATTACTTCGGCTATGCGCGGACGGTTTTTGAGCGACCAAAAGTCGCGTGAAGAATTCCTAAATTTAATAAAAAGGTAGATTTGAGTTGAACTGGCTAAAGGATATAGCAGATACGCTGATCAGGTTGCACCCGGATGGGGAAATTCTTATTGAATCCGGCGGATCTCCTTCCGGCGAATACCATATCGGCCATATGAGGGAGCTGGTTATATGCGACGCTATACTTTTGGAGCTAAGAAGCAGAGGCCGTAAAGCCAAGCATATCTATTTTGTGGATGACTTGGATGCTCTTAGAAAAGTACCGGTTAATATACCAGCCAGTTATGAAAAATATTTGGGACAATCGCTCTGCGATATCCCTTCGCCAAAAGCAGAGGTTTCATATGCCGATTATTTTATAGAAGGGCTGAAGAAAGGATGCGAATCATTAGGCATTGAAGTTGAGTTTGTCCGTTCTCACGAGAAATATCGAAGCGGATTTTTCAGCGAAGCAATCGAACTAAGCCTTGAGAACATCAAAAAAATAAAAGACATACTAGAAACAGTATCAAATAGAAAGCTCGGGAATGAATGGTCGCCGCTCCAGGTAAATGAAGGCGGCTATCTTAAGAAAAGACGATTTGTAAGCATTGATAAGGATGCAAAGACCCTGCAATACGAAGATAAAGAGGGAAAGACCCAGTCAATATCTTATACTTCCGGGGAAGTTAAGCTGGATTGGCGCATCGACTGGCCGGCAAGATGGTGGCTTTTAGAAGTGGCGGTGGAGCCATTCGGCCGGGACCATGCTTCATCGGGAGGCTCCTATGATACGGGAAAAGAGATAGTCGAACGAATTTTTGGATCTAAGGCGCCCTTGCCGGTTAAGTATGATTTTATAAATCTTTTCGGCGATACGAAGAAAATGAGCGCCAGTAAAGGCACCGGACTTTCAGCTTCTGAGGCCGCAGGAATCATACCTTCGGAGGTCATGCGGTATTTTATTTTAAATGCCCCGCCGGAAAAGCTTCTTCACTTTGATCCGATAGGAGGCTTGACCCGACTGATCGATGAGTTCGCCGCGCTGCTGGCTAAGCCGGATAAAGATGAAAGAGAACAGAAACTAATCGAGCTTTGTACCAATAAAGTTGATACGGTCATAAGCAACGTGCCTTTTTCACATCTCGTGGCGAGTTATCAATCGGCTTTGCGCGACCCTAATAAGACCCTGGAAATAATCGCTAGGACCGAACATGGCGGACATCTTAAAGCTCAGCAGGAAATCATCATTGAAGAGCTGAAGTTCATAGACAGCTGGCTTGATAACTGGGCACCCGAAGATGTTAAATTTCAACTTTTAGATAAGGTCGATGAAAAACATTTAAATACAGCTGAAAAACAATACCTCAAAGCTTTAGCCGAAAAAATAGAGGCCGGCCCGGATGATGCGGACGCCGAATGGTTGCACAAGGCTATATACGAGTTTAAGGATAAGTCAGAACTTGAGCCTAAACAGCTTTTTAAAACCCTCTACAAAGTTCTTATTGGCAAGGAATCCGGTCCAAGGGCCGGATGGTTCTTAAGCATATTGCCAAAAGACTGGCTGATATCCAGGCTGAAGCTGGAGAAGTAGCTTTATTTCAACAGGTTTTTAAACTCTTTTTGGAACTTTTCCAACTTCGGATTTATTATCACCTGGCAATAGCCGACACTTTTATTTTTATTGTAGAAATTCTGATGATAATCTTCTGCCGGCCAGAATTTTTCAAATGGTACCAGCTGCGTCACTATCGGATCCGGCCATATTTTCGCGGCGAAATTTTTTGTGGTCTCTTCGGCGATTCCTTTTTGCTCGTCATTATGATAAAGAATTATCGAACGATATTCCTCGCCTACGTCATAACCCTGCCTGTTCGGTGTAGTCGGGTCGTGGATGGAGTAGAAGATCTCCAGCAGTTCGGTGTAAGTAATTATCTTAGGGTCGAAAGTGATCTGAACGGTTTCAGCGTGTCCGCTGTCCGTCAAGTGAATTTTGTCAAAATCAGGATTATCCAAATGCCCGCCGCTATATCCGGAAACGATTTTTTCTACGCCCTTAACCCTTTGGAATACGGCCTCAAGGCACCAGAAACACCCTCCGCCTAATGTAGCAATCTCCATATACACTTAGTTTAGCACTTTGTGCTATAGTATCTTCCAAGATAGAAAAGGAGATATAACTATGGCGGCAACTGCCAAAAATGCCAAAAAAAAGACATCAAGCAAGCCAAAGACAAGCGCAGCTAAGAGAAATACTTCGAAATCCGTATCAAAGAAGGCTGCCGCAACTGGTTCCGCAGCTAAAAACAAGCAGCTTACAGTCGAAAAATTAAGAAAGTTTAATATATTTTCCGCATTCTCGAATGTTTTGTTTGCGGTCTTGAGCGTTGTCTTCATGTCGAAAGAAACCGTGGTGGCCAGCCTGCCGTATGCCGCGAAAGATGCTTTTGCCTCCACAAGCTCAACCGTGTTTGGTCCGGCATATAAAACACTGTGCGAGGTGGAAATAAGATATATACTGGCCTTTATTTTTGGTCTTTCCGCCATATTTTCTCTTCTTTTAGCCACCAGGCTAAAGAATAAGTACGAGACACAGGTAGGAAGCTCCGGCTCGGCCTTAAGGTGGGTCTTCAGCGCTATCACGCTTGGACTCGTTCTTCAGCTATCAAGCAAGATCGCCGAAGTCGATAGCATAGTTACGCTTAAGACGACGGGCGCATTAGTACTAGTCACGGTTATTTTATGGATAATGTCTGAAAACCAGAATAAGGGCACAAAAGGGAAGATGTCGGCTGCTTACCTGAGCTTATTCACCTTATTCCTAGCTGTTATGCCGCTTCTTACATCGCTTATAGCGTCCGGTATTTACAGCTTAGAAAGATTTGGCTGGTGGGTTTATGCGCTGGCTTTTACTACGGTAATAGGCTTTTTGGCTATAATTTTGAGCCATTATAAAGCTTCAAAAAACGGTTTATCAAAAACAGGTTATGTGGAGCTTGAAGGAAGATATCTGAGCATTGATTATCTAATGAAATTTTCGGCTTTCATCATACTTTTAGCCGCATTTCTTAAATAAATTCCAAATTACGACCGCATCTGTGTCACAATATAAGTAAGTTTTTATTATATGAGCGTTGGAATAATAGGTTATGGTTCTTTCGGCAGACTTCTGGCTGGTTTATTGTCGGATAAAATGCCCGTAGCTATCTATGATAAGCATATAGATATACAAGAAGAAAAAAATATAAAAAAAGTAAGCATCGAAGAAATCGTAAAATGCGACTTTATAATCCTGGCGGTCAATCTTGAAGCCCTGGAGAGCCTGTGCGAGGAACTGTCAGATAAAGTGTCGGAAAATACGGTAGTCATAGAAGTCTGCTCCTCAAAGCTCAAGTCCACAGAGATCTTGAAAAGAACCTTGTCAGGAAAATGCCAATATTTAGCGACACATCCACTATTCGGTCCCCAGTCGGCGGAAGAGAAGAATACTAAGAAAATCGTCGTCTGCGAATCTGAGATAAAAGACAAAGACAAAATATATGATTTTTTAAGACAGGCATTAGGAACTAAGATAATTGAAATGTCCGCGGAGAAACATGACCAGCAGATGGCCTGGATCCATGGCCTGACGTTTTTCGTGGGGCGGGGACTGATGGAGCTTGACCTGTCCGAACTTGAGCTAAAGACCGATTATTACCAGAAACTTCTTGATTTGGTTGAGCTGGAAAGGCATCACAGTATAGAATTATTTAATACGGTGCAAAAAGGCAATCCTTATTCCAAAGAGGTCAGAGAACAATTTGTTAAAAAATTACAATCCATAAATTATAAGCTCGACGGAGAAAATAAATGAGCATAGACGACATTAGAAAAGATATAGACGAGATAGACCGGAAGATTTTAAATTTACTGGCCGAGAGGGCTAAGTTAGCACTGGAAGTTAAAAAAACCTCCGGCGGGAAATCAAGAATCAGGCCAGAACGTGAAAATGAGATTTTAAATAAACTTATAGAGCAAGACAGCGGGCCTTTGCCCAAAGAAGCGGTCAGGGAAATATTTACCCAGATAATCAGCTCGTTTCGAAATGAAATGCAGCTTGATAGACCTATAAGTGTCAGCTATCTTGGCCCAAGAGGCACTTATTCCGAGCAGGCAGCTATAGATCTCTTCGGCAAATCCAGCGCTTTATATCCGGAAAGTAATATTTCCGATGTCTTCAGGGCGGTAGAAGCGGGCAGTACGGATCTGGCTGTTGTTCCCATTGAAAACACTACCGAAGGAGCAGTGCGAGAGACTCACAACCGGCTTTTTGATACGAATGTAAAAATATGCGCAGAGATAAACATGCCTATAATCCACAGCCTGATTTCCGCTGGTGACAGTATTGAAAATATCAATTCCGTATATGCACACCCCCAGGCGCTCGCCCAATGCTCAAGCTGGCTTAAAGAGCATCTGCCAAAAGCCGAGAAGATTTCAGTGGAAAGTAATGCAAAAGCTGCGACTTTGGCAAAAGAGCATGCCGGTTCCTCGGCGATTGCCAGCGACAAAGCAGCGGAGATTTACGGATTGAACATTCTGGAGAGAGGTATAAATGACCAGCCCGGTAATACGACCAGATTTATAGCACTTGGTACTTTTGAGACAAAGCCAACCGGCAAAGATAAGACTTCGCTGATTTGTGTTCTCAATGACAAACCCGGCGCCCTTTACGAAATACTTGGCTTTTTTGCTAAAGAAAATATTTCAATGACGCGGCTTGAATCCCAGGTTTATCAGCGGGGACAATATGCATTCCATATAGATTTTATCGGACACATAAATGAAAACAGCGTAAAAAACGTCATTGAAAACATCGAAAAAAATACTAAAATCTGCCGGATTTTAGGCTCATACCCCAAGGAGGTGGGAAGCTAAATGCAGTTCCAGGCATATCCTTATGCTATATTCGAGAAAAATATAGTTCCGCTTGAAGAAGCTAAGATATCGATCATGACCAATGCGCTTCATTATGGAGTAGGTGTGTATGGCGGCATAAAAGTTTTTAAAACCGCAAGCGGTCCGGGCATATTTCGCCTTGAGGATCACATTGAACGCATGCATAAAAGCATGGAAATATTAAATTTCAGGTATGATTTCAACGCAGAAAAGATCAAAAAAGACATCATTGAACTTGCCAATAAGAATAAAATCAAGCCGCGCACATATATAAGACCCTTAATTTATCGCAGCGATACGCGTATTTCCCCGGCAATAGAAGGAGATTATGACTTGGCGGTTTATATGCTTGATATGCCTGAGACTTACTATGGATATAAGGATGGTATAAGGGTAAATATTTCCAGCTGGCAAAGAAACAGCAGTCTGGCTATTCCGCCGAAAACCAAAGCTACCGGAGGTTATATCAATTCCGCCTTGGCTATAGATGAGGCTAGAGGACTTGGTTTTGATTCATCGATCATGCTGGATGGCGACGGTAATGTAAGCGAGGGTGCGGTTATGAATCTGTTTTTAGTTAAGGACGGCAAGCTGATAACGCCCTCCGCGGACAGCGACATATTGGAAGGAATTACTAGAAAAACCCTAATCGAGATCGCCGAGGAATCTAAAATACCGGTGGAACAAAGGAAGGTTAAAAAAGAAGAGTTATATTCAGCCGACGAAGTATTTTTCAGCGGTACGGCGACGGATATAACCTGGTGCTGCTTGATTGACAATAAGACGATCAGCAAAAGCCGCGGGCCTATAACCGCGAGGCTTGAACAAGAGTTCGCTCTGCTTCCTCAGAAACGTCCTGAATTATTCACGAGTGTGGCATGATGGCATATAGCAGCAGATCAGCACCATATAAACCGGGCCAAAAAGAACTATACAAGCTTTCAAGAAGCAAAATTGAACTTTTCATGCAATGTCCACGTTGTTTTTGGCTAGGTGAACGCGAAAAAATAAAACGTCCTAGCGGCCCGCCGTTTCAAATTAATAAGACAATAGACGAACTTTTTAAAAAAGAATTCGATGGTTACAGAAAAAAGAAACAGCCTCATCCCATAATGGTTGAAAATAAAGTCCAGGCTATACCTTTTGCACATGAAGATCTGGATACCTGGCGCCATAATTTTAGCGGAGTCGCCATACACCACGAACCTACGAACCTGCACATATTCGGCGCCGTAGACGATGTATGGGAAAGTAAAACCGGCGAGTTGATCGTCGTAGACTATAAAGCCACTTCAAAAAATGCTGAAATTACCCTGGATTCTGACTGGCAGATCATGTACAAGCGGCAGATGGAGATTTATCAATGGCTGCTGCGGCAAAAAGGATTTAAAGTCAGTCCGAAGGGCTATTTCGTTTATACGAATGCCCGCATGGACGTCGCGGGCTTCGGTGACCGGCTGGAATTTAAGACGAAAGTGATTGAGTATAAAGGGGATGATACTTGGGTAGAAACAGCAATAATCAAGATGAAAGAATGTATGGAAGGCGATATGCCGGCCGTGGGTGTAGCGGCTATGGGCGGGCCTTGTGATTTCTGCGAATACGCCCGTAGCCGCACCGAATTAACTCTCTCTTATATGCGTTCGTCGAAGAGTAATTCGTAATCAGCCGGCCGTTCGATTGCCGCCCTCTTCTACTATCATGTCCACCGCTTGCGTATACATCATATCGTGGACGCTTTGCAAAGATTCCCATAATTTTTCATCCAATGTCTCCAGGTCTTTGATTTTTTGACCGTGATGTTCGCCGTAGTGATATTCTTCTTGGTCCGCCGGTATGACTCTCAGCGACCTTGAACCATCTTGGTGAATACCCGCTACCAGATAGGGTATGGCTTGTTCAGGCAGTTTTTCAGCGATTGCTTTAATTGCGCCGCTATATTCCAAAATCGGCTGTACCACGAATAATCCTGTGGTAAAGCCTGCTTTTTTCTGCGCAAGCCGCCTTATCATATCGGCTGGCATGGATTTTTTGTCGCTTTTTTGAGTAGCTTCTATTTCCTGATCTTCCGATTCACGGCTTGAAGTCATTAGTTTGCCGACGAACACGCCCTTTTGCCAGCCTCTCTCAATAAGCTGGTCCAGTTCGTCTGAAACGCCGCTAAGCCGCGGTAGATGAAGCACATGCGCCGGATCGTCTGAATCGCCTTGCTCTATGGCGTAAACACTATAATTTGTAAACATCTCGCCATGTACCATTTCATTGCCCACAAGATGGTATTGTGGATCGCACTCAGCTAGATTAAATTTAAGTATTTCGCTTGCCTCAGCCACCAAAAACTCCAAACATTTATTGAAACATAGAATAACATCAATTAGTTAATTAGACAAGATTAGACTATAGATTATAAAAATTATTTATGCTTTGGGCGTTAAATATATATAATAAATCCCATGTTGGACATACAGTTTATCCGGGAAAATCCAAAATTAGTAAAGGAAAAATCAGCCCAAAAAAATGTAAAAGTTGATATTGACGAACTTTTAATAAGGGATGAGTCGAGAAGAAATCTATTGCAAGAGATCGAAAAGCTCAGGGCCGGACGCAACGAATTGACGGCCGCGAGCAAAGGTCAGAAACCAAGCGAAGAACAGATAGAAAAGGGCAAAAAACTACGGGAAAAAATAGAAAAAGCTGAATCGGCTCTTCGAGAAACGGAAACTTCTTATAAAGAACTTCTTCAAAATATACCGAACATGTCTCTGGACGATGTGCCTGTAGGTAAATCGGAAGAAGACAACAAAGTCATGGCTACCGTAGGCGAACAACCAAAATTCGACTTCAAACCAAAAACGCACGTCGAGATTGGTTTAGTAAAGGGTTGGATTGATAAAGAAAGAGCAGCTAAAGTTGCCGGCTCCCGCTTTGTGTATATTAAAGGCGATTTGGCTAAACTGGAATTTGCATTGATCCAATTTGGCATAGATAAACTAACAGATGAAAATTTTATAAAAGAGGTAATTAAAGAAAACGATCTTAAAGCCGCCGGCAAACCTTTTACTTTTGTGCTGCCGCCGGCCATGGCAAGAACAGAGGTTTATGAAGCGACAGCCCGCCTTGACCAGGAAGAGACAACTTATAAATTGGCCGATGACGATGTTTGGCTTAATGCCAGTGCCGAACATACGTTGGTTCCTATGCACATGGGTGAAACTTTTGAGACAGACCAACTGCCGGCGCGTTATGTCGGTTATACGACAGCATTCCGCCGGGAGGCTGGGTCTTATGGAAAAGACACGGAAGGTATCATCAGGCTTCACCAGTTTAACAAGCTTGAAATGGAAAGCTTTACCACAGCCGAAGACGGTTTAAACGAACATATTTTACTGACAATGCTTCAGCGAAAACTGATTGAAGAGTTAGGGATACCCTATCAATTGATACAGAAATGTACGGCCGATATAGGCGGGCCAAATGCCAGCGGATGGGATATAAACTGCTGGATGGCCGGCCAGGATAGATATATAGAAACACACACTTCAGATTACATGACTGATTATCAGGCTCGAAGGCTAAAGACCAAATATAAATCTGAAGACGGTAAAACTAAGTTTGCACATACCAATGATGCTACGGCTTTTTCGGAACGGCCGCTAATAGCTATCATAGAAAATTGTCAGGACAAAGAGGGTAACGTGCAGGTGCCAGAAGTTCTTCAAAAATATATGGGAGGTAAAAAGAAAATATGATCAAAAATATTCAGATTGCCGGAGTACATATCAAATTAACTGCCGATGAAGAGATGTATATAGATAAAAAAATAGGCAGCCTCGATAGGTTCATACCCAAGAAAAGCCGTCCGGCTACCAAAGTAGAAGTTAAAATCAAAGAATCAAAGCGCAAGAACGCGGGAGATAAATTTACATGCGAAGTTTTATTTCATTTGCCGCATGGTTCTATAACTGTCATTGAAAAATCGAGCACAAAATTATCGGCTGTAGGCCAAGCAGAGAATAAACTGAAGGTACAGCTGAAAAAATACAAGGAAAAACATGGACGTCCGCGTTTGCACAGAAGACTGATTAACAGATTCGGTAGGACGTAGTAAATAGGTTCTGTAGTAAAATATGATCGTCAAAGGTATTAAGGAGGGTCGGTTTGGCAAAGATTAAAAGTGTATTAGCTAGGCAAGTATTCGATTCCCGCGGCTTCCCGACGGTTGAAGCGGAAATTACATTAGAGGACGGGTCATGGGGCAGGGCCATCGTACCTAGCGGAGCGTCAACAGGCGCTTTGGAAGCCATGGAACTGCGCGACGGCGGAGATAAGTTCGTCGGCAAGGGTGTCAGTCAAGCCGTCAAGAATGTGAATGAGAGAATTGCTTCTCAAGTAATAGGCTTGGATGCTTCAGACCAGGAAGGCTTGGATAGAAAAATGATCGAGCTGGACGGAACCGAACAGAAATCTAATTTGGGCGCGAATGCGATACTTTCGGTATCGCTTGCAGCGGCCTGGGCCCAGGCGGGCAATGAGCCGTTTTATAAACATATAGCCCGTCTTTATAAGAAAGCTGGCGGCAAGCAAAACCTCAGCTTGCCCGTTCCTATGGTAAATGTCCTAAACGGCGGCGCGCATGCCAGCGGCGGTGTGGACATCCAAGAAGTTATGCTTGTGCCTGTCGGGGCTAAGGATTTTAACGTCGCAATGGAAATGATCGCCGATGTTTTCCATGCTTTGAAAAAAATACTGAAAGACAAAAACCAGCCGACGACGGTAGGCGATGAAGGAGGGTTTGCCCCAAACTTAAACAGCAATGAAGAGGCCTTGGAGTTATTGATGCAGGCCATTGAACGGTCAAGATTTAAGTATGGACAGGATATAAGATTAGCCCTGGACGTAGCCAGCAGCGAATTTTACAAAGACGGAAAGTATAAATTATCCAGCGATAATACCACCCTATCCAGCAAGGAAATGGTAACTTGGGTTGCAGACCTGGCTGGCAAATATGAAATTTTCTCTATCGAGGACGGTTTGGCCGAAGACGACTGGGAGGGCTGGTCCAGCCTAAATTCCCAGATCGGCTCGAAAATTCAGCTGGTCGGCGATGATCTGCTGGTTACTAATCCTAAACTACTTCGAAAAGCTATAGAAAACAATTCTGCCAACGCGATTCTGATCAAATTGAACCAGATCGGCACTCTTAGCGAAACGCTCGACGCTATCATAATGGCTCAAAATGCCGGCTGGGGGACGGTCATCAGCCACCGAAGCGGTGAAACCGAGGATGTGACAATTTCTCATTTAGCCGTAGGAACCGGCGCCGGTCAGATTAAAACCGGCAGCCTCAGCCGCGGTGAGCGAACAGCTAAATATAACGAACTTATAAGGATCGCAGAGCAGATTGGCTCGGATAGGCTGGCAAATGTCTAAGCTGATCTTAGTCCGGCACGGCGAGTCGGAATATAACGCGCAAGGCATATGGACAGGCTGGCTTGATCCTATGCTAAGTCCGAAGGGCAGAGAACACGCTCGCAAAATCGGCGAAAAGTTAAAAGACCATCAGGTTAAAAGGGCGTTTGTCTCAGATTTAAAGCGCGCGCAAGATACCTGGGATATCATTCATCATCAGATTACAGAAGGCCGGAAAAATTTGCCGACGACGGCGCATAAACACCTGAATGAGCGCCACTACGGCGTATTTGCCGGCCAGAATAAATGGCAGTTGAAAGAAAAGTTAGGCGAAGAGGAATTTATGAAAATCCGCCGGGCGTATGATTACCGTCCGGACGAAGGCGAATCATTGAAAGATGTTTACGAAAGAGCGGTTCCTTATTTTGCTTCCAGGATAAAACCATATGTAGATAATGGCGAAGTAGTTATTTCTGTCACCCACGGCAACACCAACAGAGCTTTAATAAAACATTTGGACGACATAGCCGATGAACATATAAGCCAAGTGGAGATGCCTCATGAACTTATAGTTATTTATCACTTCAAAAATGGCGAAGTAGACCATAAAGAGACTATAGAAATCGAGTAAAACTTATTAGCAAAACAGATAAAAAAACGTTACAATGTAATCCTAATATTGAGGGGAAGTACTTTTCGAAGTGAAAAAAATTATTAAGAAAGTTTTTGGAGATCCGCAGGTCCGTACAGTAAAAAAACTGTCCCGGCGGGTAAAGGATATCAACTCTTTAGAGCCGAAGTATAAAAAGATGTCCGATTCCGGGCTGAAAAAACAGACGGATGTTTTGAAGAAGCGCCTGGAAAAAGAATCTTTGGATGACATTCTTCCCGATGCGTTTGCGCTAGTCCGGGAAACCGCATGGCGAGTACTGAAACAAAGACATTTTGATGTTCAGCTGATCGGTGGCATGGGCTTGCATCTTGGCGCAGTAACAGAGATGAAAACCGGTGAGGGCAAGACTTTGGTCGCTACCTTGCCGGTTTATCTGAACGCGTTGGAAGGGAAGGGCGTCCATGTAGTAACGGTCAATGATTATCTTGCCCAGCGCGATGCCGGCTGGATGGCTGAGGTATACCATTTTCTTGGCTTGAGCGTCGGGGTGATAATTCCTGAAAAGTCTTTTATCTACGACCCTAAATACAAAAATGAAGACCATGAAGATCCTCGAATGAAACGTCTTAAACCAGCCTCAAGACAGGATGCTTACAATGCCGATATCACTTATGGCACTAATAATGAATTCGGCTTTGATTATTTGCGCGACAATATGGTGCGCGAGGTTGATCAGCTTCGTCAGAGAGATCTTCATTACGCAATCGTTGACGAAGTAGACTCCATCCTGATCGATGAAGCCCGTACGCCTTTGATTATTTCGGCGCCTTCGACTGCCAGCGGCAGTTCCTACCAGCAATTTTCTAAGGTCGTCCGCCAGTTGCAGCGCGACAAGGACTATGAAGTAGACGAAAAGCAGAAGCAGATAGCTATCAAAGACGAAGGCGTGGATAAGGTAGAAAAGATTTTGGGCATAAAAAACCTTTACGGGACAGGCAATATCCGTACGATTTATCATCTGGATAAAGCTTTGCGTGCCCAGGCTTTGTTCAAACGGGACAAGGACTATGTGGTTACCAAAGACGGCGAGATAGTAATAGTGGACGAATTTACCGGCCGATTATTGCCGGGCCGGCGTTATAATGACGGGCTTCATCAGGCGATTGAGGCCAAAGAAAACGTCGAGATACAGCAGGAGTCACAGACGCTAGCGACGATATCTTTCCAGAATTATTTCCGGTTATATAAGAAGCTTTCCGGTATGACCGGTACCGCACTGACAGAGGCCGAAGAATTCCACATGATCTATAAGCTGGAAGTTTTAGAAATTCCATCAAACAGAAAACTGATCCGTAAAGATATGCCTGACCAGATATTTAAGAACGAATCAGGCAAGTTCAAAGCTTTGATACGCGAAGTCAAAGAAGCCAATAAAAAGGGCCAGCCGGTACTTATCGGCACGGCTTCTATTGAAAAAAACGAAATCCTAGCCAGCCTGCTTAAGAAAGAGGGCATAAAGCATAGTGTTTTGAACGCTAAGAATAACGAAAGGGAAGCAGCTATCGTAGCCAAAGCCGGTAAAAAAGGCGCCGTTACACTAGCTACCAACATAGCCGGCCGAGGTACCGATATTGTTCTTGATGACGAAACGAAAAAAGCCGGCGGACTTTATGTAATAGGCAGTGAACGGCATGAAGCCAGAAGGATCGACAATCAGCTTCGGGGGCGTTCGGGTAGACAAGGCGATCCCGGCAGATCTCAGTTTTTTGTAAGCTGCGAAGACGACCTTATGAGAATATTCGGTGGTGAGCGGATACTTCGCGTTATGCAAAGACTGAATGTCGATGACGACATGCCGGTCCAGAACCGGGTTATCAGCAGGAGCTTAGAAGGAGCGCAGAAAAAGGTTGAAGGGTTTAACTTTGACGCTAGAAAAAACGTCGTCAAATACGATGATGTCATGAACCGCCACAGAAAAGCTACATACCAGATGCGCGCGGATATATTGCAACAAGCGGACATAAGCAAAAGGGTCAAGGAATTCGTTGATTCAGAAGCCAAAGACCTGGCCGGTTCACCGGAATCTAATACCGAAGAATTCGAGGGTATCTTAACCGATATATTCCCATTTGATGACAAGACGCTAGACTATTTGTTCGACCAGCCTACCGATAAGTTCGAGTCCGCGCTGATAAAAGCCGCGGAAGAGTTATATAAGTCGCAAGAGAAGCTGTTTACTCCTGAAATACTCAGAAAAATAGAGAGAGATGTCTATCTGCAGATATTGGATAATTACTGGATGCAGCATCTGGAGAATATGGAGCATTTAAGGGAAGGAATCCATTGGGTGGGTGTCGGACAGCGGGATCCGCTGGTTGAATACCGAAAGCAGTCTCAAATTATATTTGAAGAAATGCAGCTCCAGCTGAGACACGATGTTATCAAAGCTTTGTTCCATGCCCGTCCGATAAGCGAGCAGGATATGAACCGTCCCGTTGAGACCGAACTTACCAGGGCGGCCCGCTCTTCGGTTGAGAACGCTGATAAGATCCAGGGCGATCTTGAGGAGTTCCAAGAAGAAGATTTCATACCAGCTAAAGCCGAACAAGAAAAAGGCAGCAGCAAAGACCATAATAAACGGCGAAAAGCACGCAAAGCGGAGCGGCAGCGCCGAAAGAAGGCAAAGCGCAAAAAATAATGATGCGCCACTACATAACCGAACTTGAATTAAAGAACGGTATAAAAGGTCTGTTAATAAATATTCCGGATGCCAGCGTTATGTCTTTTAACTTTGGTTTTCGCGCAGGCGATTACTATGCCCCGAAAAACAAGCTGGAAACCGCCCATCTTATGGAACACCTTATACTGGGCGCTAATAAGAAATTCCCCCGGGCTAGGGATTTCCAGGCCGATATCCAGAGGAATGGCGCTTATTCGAACGCAAGTACGAGTATATATGACATAAATTATGAAGCGGAGTGTGCTGACTTCGAGTGGAAAAGAATACTCGACAGGACCACCTTATCGCTGACGCAGCCGCTTTTTCTCGAAGATGAGTTTATAGCTGAATTCGGCAATGTCAAAGAAGAGCTTGCTTCACGTTCCAACAGTCATTATTCCCATCTGTCGCTTGCACTCAGGGAAGCCTATGGCCTGAAGTCGGTAACTACGTTTCATAAACGTTATGAAACGATTGAAAGCGTTGGTTTGACCGATGTTATAGAACACTACAAAAAGACGCATTATACGGAAAACATGCGTTTTATTATTGCCGGGAAGCTAAATCCTAACCGCCGCCGACATATAAAATCGGTTTTAGAAAACATAGAGCTGCCAAGTGGCGGCACGGGCCGTAAAAAACTGCCTAAGCAAGTCCCAAAGACACTTAAAAAACCGGTTTTTATAGAGAATGATACGGTTGAAAACTTTTATTTCTACTTCGACACCTTTATAAGAAAACGCATGAACGATAAAGAGATTGACGCAATGAACTTATTAAATAGCATACTGACCGAAACACTTCACTCTAAAATATTAGGAACAGCCCGCGAACAAGGCCTGGTTTACGGGATGAGCTCAAATATAAATTATGACAATGACTACACAAACTGGTGGTTTGGATCACAGGTCAGGCCCCAGAATGCAAGGCCGTTGTTTGAAATCATTATCGAAGAACTTCAGAAGGTATTTGACGGAGATATAAGCCAGGAAGATATCAAAGCGGCGAAACAATACAGGCTGGGACAATTCCAAAGGAGCGCGCAGACTGTAAACGGCATAGCTGTCGGATATCTATATAGGTATTTCTTTGACGAAACTATAGATAATTTCTATGACACGCCAAAGAAAATAAGAGCTGTAACCCGGCCGAGGATCGTCAAAGCCGCCAATGATCTTTTTAGCGAGAAAATATGGGGCTTAGGAGTGTTAGGCGGAAGCGATAAGCAGGCAGCTGAAAAACTAGCCGGCCAAATAAAAGTTTTGTGGAGATAGTCCATATGAACCTGGATCGTATAGATCGACTCGAACAGGAGATAGCCCAGACCATAAAGTCTATAGACCTGCCCGGACTGGAAAATAAGCGCACCAAGCTTAAGGAGCAAAGCGAAGCGTCCGGCTTTTGGCAAGATAACAAACGCGCCTCTAAGATAATGAAAGAAATTTCAGAGCTTGATGAGGAAATTAATGTCTGGAAAACATTGCAAAGAGAAATCAAAGATATTTATGAGCTCGCGTCCCTAAAGGACGAAGAATTAAATGAAGAGATAGAAAACCAGCTCAAAGCTTTGGAGAAAAAATATAAAAGGCAAAAAAGCGAACTTCATTTCAGCGGCCCTTACGACAAGAATGATGCGATAATTGGAATTTATGCCGGGGCCGGCGGTACGGACGCCCAGGACTGGACAGCGATGCTGGTTCGGATGTATACGAGATGGGCGGAGATGAATAAATGTAAAATAAATATTATTGATGAATCCCCCGGAGAAGAAGCCGGGATAAAAAGCGCCACCTTGGAAGTAAAAGGACCGAAGACTTACGGAAAGCTAAAAGGGGAACACGGTGTCCACCGGCTGGTTCGGTTAAGTCCTTTTAATGCCAATAACCTCCGTCAGACCAGTTTTGCCAAGGTTGAGGTATTGCCGGAGATAGATGAACCGGAAACTATGCCGCTTGACGAGAATGATTTGAAGATAGATGTTTTCAGGGCGGGAGGACACGGCGGCCAGAGCGTCAATACTACCGATTCCGCTGTCCGGGTGACCCATCTGCCCACAAAAGTAACGGTTAGCATACAAAATGAGCGGAGCCAGCTTCAGAACAAGGAAACTGCCTTGACCATATTAAGGTCCAGGCTGGCTCAGATGCAGATCGCCCAGCACAAGGAAACCATAAGAGACTTAAAGGGCCCAAATCAGTCAGCCGAATGGGGAAATCAGATAAGGAACTACGTACTTCATCCCTACAATATGGTAAAGGATCTAAGGACGGGTTTTGAGACTTCCGACACCGAGGCGGTCTTAAACGGTAAGATAAACGGATTTATAGAGGCTTATATTGAAGGGAATGTCAGTCCATAAAGCCACTACTAGCATAAGAATTTCTTTGTTATAATAGCCAGACAGTGATACTTCTTGACCGAGTAACAAAAACCTATCCCAAAAGAAAAGACTCCGCTCTCAACCGGTTGAGTTTGCACGTGGAAGCAAAAGAGTTCGTTATCGTCGTGGGTCCCAGCGGCGCCGGAAAGTCTACACTGCTTAAAATACTTACAAGAGAAGAAAAGCCTAACTCCGGTAAGATCATAGTCGGCGGGAT
>CAMLDK010000004.1 GCA_946478995.1 uncultured Candidatus Saccharibacteria bacterium
GGATACCTCGTATGCCATCGGTCATCAGCAGCTGTTCCCTGATAGCCATTTGGCCTTTGTAGCCGAACGGGTTATCTTTGGTCGGCTTTGGTTTGTATAAGGTTACATTATCCAGCTCCGGCCTTTTAACATCTGGCGGCAAGCCATCTATCACTTCCTGAAGCTGTCTTTTTAACGCTTCATCCGGCTTATAAGCGATGTTTGATTCGCTGTCTATCTTACGGACCAGCCGCTGCGACATAATCAGCTGTATGGAGCTTGCGAAAAGCGGATTGATCCCGACGAAATCAATCAGCCTGGTCAGAGCGGCGGAAGAAGATTGGGCGTGGAAAGTAGACAGGACAAGATGTCCGGTCAGGGAGGCCTGCAAGGCGGTGCGGGCCGTATCTTTATCCCGGATCTCCCCTACCATCACTACATCCGGATCAAGGCGCAGGACCGCCCTGAATTTTTCGGCGAAAGCCAGCTCGTCCTCATCGCCATGGACCGGAATCTGCATGATTCCCGGCAGATAATATTCAATCGGGTCTTCCAAGGTGATTATCTTCCGCTCAGGGGTGTTAAGGGTGCTTAAGAGCGAATAAAGCGTGGTCGTCTTACCTGAGCCGGTCGGACCGACCGCCAGCACCAATCCTGAAGGGTGAGCAATGATGTTATCGACCACCTGCCTCTCCTCCTCGTTCAGGCCAAGGTTATCCAGCTTTAAGAGGGCCAGGTCAAAGTTGAACAGACGCATGACCACATCAAGTCCGTATGCCGTAACAACCGCTTCGACACGGAGGTTAACGGTTACATCTTCGCCTGTAGCCAGCTGATAGGTTTTATTTATATGCCCTGTCTGCGGATTCGCCTCGCCAGTGCTGATATTCGCCTCGATGGCAATGGATGAAAGAAGCGTCTTGTACTTCTCATAGCTTAATGCGGCAACGGGGTGCAGCACCCCGTCCACACGCAGCCTGACCCGGACCGCTTCCTTTTGGCACTCCAGGTGGATGTCAGAGCCTTTTAGCTGGAACGTCTGCTGGACCAAATAAGCCAGGATATCATCGGCTAAGACCTTGTTGAGCGTCTCGGTAACTTGGCTGAACAGCTCTATATCATTGTCTTCAGAAAACTTTACGTCTTGGTATTCAACTTTTTCCGGTGGGTTATAGAGTTTTACGTACTCCTTGAACCCGGTGTCGGATATAAGGAAGTATTCGACCCGCTGGTCGAGGAACCGGCCGCGCAATTTGTCCATGGTTGACTGGGAGGTGTTATTGGTGACGCCGAATTTTATATTGTGCGCATCGACATACAGCGGAACAGTATGGAACTTCTCCAGCTCTTCATTGCTCAAAACATCATCGTATAGAACTTTCTGCAGGGTGCTGGTATCGGTATAAGCCATCCCTAGGACTTGAGCGCGCCTCTGGGTGGCCTTTTCTTCATCTATTCTGGCGTCTTCTGACATACGTAGCATATTATAACCGCTAAAGGTTACATTGCGTAAATAATAATCTGACGGGTTATACTGTTCTGGTCATGATTGAAATAGTTGTCATCGCGCACGATATCAGAAGCTCCCACAATATAGGCTCGATTTTCCGCACCTGCGAGGGACTGGGCATAAAAAAACTTATTTTAAGCGGCTACAGCCCGTACCCGCCGCAACCCAATGACCCGAGGCTGCCCCATGTGAGCAAGAAAGCGGGCGAAGCCATCCACAAAACAGCCCTCGGCGCTGAAAAATATCTGGATTGGGAACGCGCGCCGAATGTCTTCGAGGCAATAACCACGCTCAAAAACGAAGGATTTTTAATAGCCTCGCTCGAACAATCGGAGCACAGCCTAAGTCTTGGCGACTTTCTCCCAAAACAAAAGACGGTCGTTATATTAGGGAGCGAGGTAGAAGGAACAGACGAGGAAATCCTGAGACTTTCCGACGTGATAGTTGAGATAAAAATGAAAGGCAGAAAAGAATCTTTCAACGTTTCGGCCGCGGCGGCCATGTGCCTGTATCAATTATCGTCGCTGAAGTGATAAAATATAGTAATTAAAGAATAAAAATGAGCAAACACCAACAAAAATTTGACGACCCCTACACTATAAGACGGCGCAAGACTTTCAAAGATCACACCAAGCGCTACAAAAAAGTTTATCACCCCTACTTGCCGGCTATCTTGATCCTCGTACTGAGCCTAGCTATTTTCTTGTCTACGTCGAGATCGACCGAACAGGTACTGAGCGATGCTACGGAGATATCAGCCAACAGTCTTCTGGAAGAGACTAATCAGGAAAGATCAGCGCACGGATCGCCGGATCTTAAATTCAATAACCTCTTAGGTGAAGCGGCGCAAAATAAGGCGGACGATATGGCCAAGCGCGATTACTGGTCGCATAACACTCCGGATGGAAAACAGCCATGGCAATTCATAAATAAAGAAGGTTATAAATACTCCGTAGCTTCTGAAAACCTGGCTTACGGATTCAACAGTTCAGCCGAAGCAATAGATGCCTGGATGCAAAGTGATTCTCACCGCAATGCAATGCTTGATAAGGCCGTAGATGATGTAGGTTTCGGTATAAGCACAAGTCTTGATTATCAAAACAAGGGAGCCCAGACGATCATCGTCGCCATGTACGCGCATCCGCAAACCGGTTTTGGCGGGGCGGCAAATGCCGGCGGCGGCGAAAGATTGTCAGAACAAGACGGCGGTAAAGTAACCTTCGCCCAATCAATAAGCGGTCTGGACAATACCGTGGCAAGCTTCATCGTCGGCGGATTGGCCGGCGGACTCATAGTCTTCATATTCGCAAAAAATATAGTTCTTATAAGGCGCAAATATAAGCAAGGCAAGAAGTTCATATTGCATCATCCGGCCTATGACCTTACCGCGCTGTCAGTTATCGTCCTGCTTGTGGTGCTGTCAAGAACTTCCGGCTTCATACAGTAGCGCTTACGCTCATGAGAGGACGAATCGCCTCCTCTCATAAACCTTAGTGGAGTTTTATGGTGTTTTTGCCGAAGATTGAGTCCAGCTCCGACATAAGCTCGGCATTTGGCTCGACTTTAGACGGAATCTTTATTATCTGTTTGTCCTGATCGGGTCCGACGACCAGCACGATTTCGATGTCGCCAGGATAAACGTCTATGGTCTTTTTAAGCTTAGAAAGTTTTTGCTCATCCTTCGTATCCAAAAGGCGGATATAAAGACGCTTGGGTTTTTCGTCATAGACGTTGGACAAATCGATTTCCTCGACAGTTTCGACGATAACTTTTAGATCGGATATATTGCCGTTTTTATCCTTGGATGAGATTTTTCCGCCAACCAGAACTACTTTATCCCGCTGCCACATATGCTCGCTCTTTGCCAAAACCCCGGGGAAAGCTATTAGTTCAATCTCTGCTTCCATGTCGGCAAGTTTTATGAAGGCCATGCGTTGTCCTGACCGGGTCACTATCTCCTTTTTTTCAGATATTGATCCGCCGATCTTAACGCTTTTATCATGACCGGCATTAGCCAGCTGTTTTATGGGCGTGGCTGCTTGGGCGAGGACTTCCTGGTATTCGTTTAAGGGATGGCTTGAAAGGTAAATGCCTAAAAGCTCCCTTTCCCAGGACAAATGGCGGTTGTCGTCTATGTCGCTGGCCGGTTTCAAAACAAGGCTGACGTTAAGTCCGGGCTCTTCTATGGACTCGCCGAAAAGATCTGTCTGGCCGCTGCTTGCCTGCTTCTGGTGCCTTGATGCATAAGCCAGCATATTTTCAATATTTTCAACCAATATATTTCTGTCGGCAAGGTTGTCAAATGCGCCCGATTTTACCAGGCTTTCCAATGTCTTTTTGTTTACGAAGCTCGAGTTGACCTTTTTTAAGAACTCTTCAAGGCTGAAGAAACCTCCGAGCTCTTTCCTGACCTTTACTATTTCTTCAACAACGCCGGTACCTATGTTTTTTATGGCGTTCATACCGAAACGAATACTTTCTTTGTCTTCCTGGTGAATGACTGAAAACTCTCCGAAAGATTCATTTATATCCGGTGGCAGAACATCTATACCCATAGCCCGGCACTCGGATATTTCAATTGCCAGCCTGTCGCTGTCATCATGATCACTGGTCATAAGCGCCGCCATAAAGGCCGCCGGATAATTAGCTTTCAAATATGCCGTTTGGTAAGCGATCATCCCGTAGCATGCCGAGTGCGCCTTGTTGAAAGAATAATCGGCAAAAGGTTGTATCTGATCCCAGATCTTTTCCGCGTCGGCCTTGGAAAGACCCTTTTTCTCGCAACCCTTTATAAACCTGGGCTTCTCGGCGGCCATGATCGACCGGTTCTTTTTACCGATAGCTTTTCTTACCAGGTCGGCCTCGCCAGGCTCATAGCCCGCCAATAGCTGCAGCAAGGCGACGATCTGCTCCTGGAACACCATTACCCCGTAAGTTTCCTTTAGAATGGGCTCTAGCGACGGGTGCGGATAAGAAATTGATTTCGGATCGTTTTTACCGGCTATAAACTTGGGTATATTGGCCATCGGTCCGGGTCTGTAAAGCGCATTCATAGCGATTATGTCGCCGATTACCGTCGGCCTTAGCTCTTTCAAATAGCGCTTCATGCCGGCGGACTCAAGCTGAAAAACCCCGGTCGTATCGCCGCGCTTGAAAAGCTTGAAAGCCTTGTCGTCATCAAGCGGTATTTCGCTTATGTCTACCTCTGTTTCGTAAACTTTTTTAATTATGCGCAGCGTATTATTGATTATCGTCAGGTTGGAAAGACCAAGAAAATCCATCTTAAGCAGTCCGATCTGTTCGATAGGTCCCATAGAATACTGCGTGGCCACCACGCCTTTCTGAGCTTTTTCAAGTGGTGTAAATTTCACTATGTCATCCGGAGCAATCACCACGCCGGCCGCGTGGACACCATGGCTCCTGATTGTACCTTCCAACTTTATCGCCAGATCAAAGACCCTTCTGGCATCCTCATTGTTGCTGTATTCATTTTTCAGATCGGAATTATTCTTCAAAGATTCTTTAAGCGGTATATGTCTCCCTTGAACCGGCGGAGGTATCATCTTCGCCAGGCGATCCGCTTCAGCATAAGGGACTTGCAGAACCCGGGCTACGTCACGCACGGCATTCCGGGCAGCCATGCGGCCGAAAGTAACTATATTCGCTACCCTGTCCTCGCCATATTTTTCGATACAATATTGTATTACTTCGTCACGGCGGGTATCTTGGATATCCACATCAAAGTCAGGCATGCTGATTCTGTCGGGGTTTAAGAACCGTTCGAAAAGCAAGTCATATTCGAGCGGGTCCAACTCGGTTATGCGCAGGCCATACGCTACGATGGAGCCGGCTCCGCTTCCCCTTCCAGGGCCGAAGACGATTCCCTTATCTTTACCCCACGTAATAAAATCCTGGACTATCAGGAAATAACCGGCGAAACCCATGCGCTCTATCACGCTCAGTTCGTATTCAGCCCGTTCTACTATATGCTTGGGCAACTGTTTCTTAATGGCTTGGACATCTTTTTTCGGCTTCAAATCCGGGGTGTAACGCTGCATAAGCCCGTTATAAGTAAGCATCTGGAGGTGGGTCTTCTCTGTTTCGCCTTTAGGCACCGGAAATTTAGGGATTAGATAACTGCCAAGTTTTATATCAACATTACACCTATTTGCAACCTCTTTAGTATTCTTTATTGAATCAGGATGTGCGTCGCCCCAGCGGGAAATTATATCCTTCGGATCAGCAACGTTCAGCTCAAAACCGGCCAGGCTCATTCTGTTTTCATCGCTTAAGAACGATCCTGTCTGTACGCAAAGCAGTATCTCATGCGCCTCCTGGTCTTCCTTTTTTAGATAGTGGGCATCTCCGGTAATAACGGTTTTTATCTTTAGATCCTCGGCTATTTTGAAACTTTGTTCGTTGACTTTTTTCTGCTCATCCCAGGCGCTTGGATGATCAGGATGACCGTGGTCCTGGATCTCAATATAGTATCGGTCGCCGAATACGTCCTTATACCACTTGGCAACGCCTAAAGCCTGGTCATACTGGTCCTGGCGCAAAGCGTCGCCTAACTCGCTGCTGATGCAGCCAGATATCGCAATAATACCTTCCGAATATTTGCTTAAGACGTCCCGGTCAATCCTCGGTTTGTAATAAAAGCCCTCCAGGTGGGCTATGGTCGAAAGCTTCATAAGGTTCTGATAGCCGGTATTATTCATAGCCAGTAAGATAAGATGGTAATACTGCTTGTCAAAAGCCGGGTCTTTATCGGACAGTTTTCTTTGCGCTACATATGTTTCTATGCCGAGAAGCGGCTTTATCTCTTGCTTCCTGGACTGGTCATAAAAATCAATGGCACCGGAAAGCGTTCCATGGTCGGTAATAGCAACCGCGTCCATGCCCATGTCCTTTATATCCTCTATCAACCTAGGCACTTTAGTCAGGCCATCCAGCAGGCTGTACTCGGTGTGGTTATGCAGATGCACGAAATCAGACGGACTTAAACTTTTATTTTTAACCGAACTTTTTGCTTTTTCCGGCACTTTTACCCTCTACTTTTCTGTAGGGTATTATAACTTACAATGCCGGGAAATTCTGTTGTAAAGAAATCAAATCCCTCAAACGGCAATACCGAATAATTTTCCGATGAAAAAGGTAGCGGCCATAGCGATAGCCCCGCCGGCAACCACCCGTGCAATAGCAACCCGGGCTTTAGCCTGGCCGGCCCTGGCGCTTAAATACCCGGTGATAGATAATGCCAGCAAAACCGCGGCGAAAGTGAGGGGAATACGCAGGTCTTCAGGCGGCAACAAAATAGTTACGAGCGGAATACTTGCGCCGCTAATAAATGCCGTCGCCGAAGCTATCGCCGCATGCATGGGGCTGGTCAGGTCGTGAGGGTCGATCTTAAGCTCGGCCTCTAAATGTGCATGCAGCGCATTATGGGCGGTCAGTTCTTTTGCAGCCTGTTTAGCGGTTTTTTTGCTGAGTCCTTTCTTCTGGTATATATTTTCCAGCTCCCTCAGCTCTTCCTCCGGGAAATTCTTTAGTTCGTACTTTTCTATGTCTATCTGGGCTTTCTCGCTATCGCTTTGGGAACTGACAGACACGTACTCGCCCACTGCCATGGAAAGGGCGCCGGCGATTATGCCTGCCGCACCGGCGGCTACAATAACCGGCTTATTAGTAGTTGCGCTTGCCACTCCCACTACCAAACCGGAGATAGAGACTATGCCGTCATTTGCCCCAAGAACTGCCGCTCTAAGCCAATTCAGTTTTGCCGAACTGAAATTTTTATGATGCTCCGACTGGAAAGCAGTCTTATCGCTTTTCATGGTAGTTCAAAGTGCAGACTAAAGTTATTTTTTCAAGAATTTGGATAAGTTGGACTTCGCGTTTTTAGCTTCTTGAAGCATTTTATTCAGGTCAGGATCGGTAGCTTCGCCGCTGTGAATGGCGCTGATTATCATTTTGACTTTCTGCTTGGTCTTTTTGGAGTTTTCCAGCTGTTTCTTAAATTCCTGATCAGCCTTAATTTTGGATTTCTTCACCTGGTTTTCGGCTTCCTTGATAAGCCCCTGCAGATCACTATGCAGCTGCTTGAGCTGTTTTTCACCTTCTACCCTTGCCTTAGAAGCAGACTTTGCCAGCTTTTTCCGGGTTTGCCGCCCGCTTCTTGGAGCCGTTAAGATCCCGGCGATAAAACCTATTCCTGCAGCTACTGCTGCGCCTAAAGCCCATTTATTTTCCTTTTTCACTTGCCGTCCTTCCTATTACCCTTAACTTTGCCTGCGGCTTTTGTTACATAATCGCTGATATTAGATACCAGCTTCATAAAGGCCACCGGTGTGGCGGTCTTTTCGAAAAATGATGCGATGTGCTCAGCTTTATCGACTGCTTTTTCGGCATGGTCGGTAATGCGTTTTAGCTGATTAATGATCTGGATTATTTTTACGAGCAAGATTATGCCAAGAAGCAGGAACAATCCCAGCATCACCGAGAGAATGATAACTAATGATTCAAACCAAACGTCATTCATATCTACAATTTAGATTATATACTACCTGCGCTAATCGTCCAGCTTGCTGCGAATATGCTCAAGTATCTCCTGTCCCATATCTTCGCGCCGCAGGGCAAAATCAATTACCGTCTTCATATACTCCAGCTTATTGCCGGTATCATAATATTTACCGTTTTCGATGGTCAGCCCCCATACGCGCAAGCCGTCGTCCGCCATCCGATTAAGCGCCGGCTGCATTATGAATTCTTCCCCGTCGCCAAGCTTTTTCAAGTCTTCATGAAGATAGGCGAAAAGCGCCGGCTCAAACAAATATCCGCTAACCGAAGCCAGGTTGGATTTGACCGCGTCAAAACTGCCGGGCTTTTCCACTACTTTTTCTACTGCTGTCAAACCGTCCTTTTCCGTACCGGCTACGAAGTCGTATTTGCTATAGTCATCCTCGTTGTCGGTCCGTATGCAGGTCAGGACGCTGCCACCATGCTTTTCATAAGCCTTAACTAATTGGCTGAAGCGGCTAGGCGTGGCAGTCACGAAATCATCCGCGAAAGCAAAGATAAAAGGCTCTTCGCCGACTAAATGCTCGGCATTGATAAGCGGCGTGGCATTGCCGTAAGGGCCTTTTTGCCGCAAATAGGTAAAATTAGCCAGCTCTGAAATCTTTTTGGTCTGCTCTAAAAGCTCATTCTTACCGCCTTGGATCAAATTCTCGCGAAGATCGGCGCTCATCTGGTCGAAATGGTCTTCGATTGAGCGCTTGTGATAGCCGGTTACCATAACTATATCTTCTATACCGGCCTCGACCAGTTCTTCGACGATATATTGAATGATCGGCTTGTCCACCAAAGGTAGCATTTCCTTCGGCATAGCCTTGGTCTGGGGCAGGAACCTTGTTCCGAAGCCGGCAGCCGCTATAACCGCTTTCCTAACTTTTGCCATAGAACGATTATACTCCAAGTTGTTCTTTTATTAATTTTTGAGCTAAGCCCGGGTCGGCTTTGCCGGCCGATTCTTTCATTACCTGGCCTACCAAAAAACCGACGGCTTTCACCTCGCCGTTTCTTATATCTTCGGCTGCTTTTGGGTTAGCGGAGATGACGACGCTTACTATCTTTTCGATTTCTCCCTGGTCGCTGACTACTTGGTTCACGGCTATAAATTCTGCTATATCTATCGAGCCATTTTCCAAATACTGTCTTACACCCTCTTTGGCCTTGGTTGAAATCAAATTGCCCTCATCGTATGCCCGGGCCAGTTCAAGCAGACCGGCGGCCTTTTCTTCTGAAAGAACTGAAAAGTCAGTGACGAAGCTCGGAATAAAATTTATCAGCCAGTCGAATAATTTCGATATGGCGCCGGAAGATATGTTCTTCTTTTCAATAACCGCGAGTGCGAAATCAACCGCCTCCGGGCTATTGAAGAGGGTGTCGAAGTCCTCTTTGGACAAATGTCCGGCTTTTTCCAGTTTCTCCCTGATCGTATAGAAGTTCCTTTCCTCAAAATCCTTTTTGATTTTTTGTATATACTCATCGCTCAGATCTAGCGGCGGTATGTCGGGATCAGGAAAATAACGGTAATCATGGGCTTCTTCCTTGCCGCGCTGGGAAGTGGTCTTCTGCTTGGCGTCGTCCCACCCGCGTGTTTCCTGGATAACTTTCCCGTCTTTATCAAGCAGTTCGGTTTGTCTTTTTATCTCATATTCAACTGCTTTTTCAACTGATTTGAAGCTGTTTAGGTTCTTGGTTTCGGTCCGGATGCCTAAGTTTTTTCGGTCCCGGCTAAGGCTTACATTCACGTCAAAGCGCATATTGCCGTGGTATAAGTCGACATCGCTGATACCGGCATATTTCATGAGCAAATAAAGCTTCTGGGCATAGGCTTTAGCTTCTGCGGCACTATGTATCTCAGGCTCGCTTACGATCTCAAGCAGCGGCGTCCCTGCCCGGTTGAGATCGACAAGGCTATAATCCTTGCCGGCCGGATGGGACGTCTTGCCGGCATCTTCTTCCAAATGGGCCCGGGTTATACCGATCCGCTTATTCTCACCATCGACTTCTATATCAACGTATCCGCCAGCGATAATCGGGTCGGAAAACTGGCTGATCTGATAACCTTTGGGAAGATCAGGATAAAAGTAATGCTTACGGTCAAATTTGCTGAATTTTTGCGGTTCGGTTCCCAACGCGAAAGCTGCTTTGGCCGCCAGCTCAACCGCCCTGGCGTTCAAGTACGGAAGAGCCCCGGGCATCCCCAGGCAGATATGGCTGATCAGAGTATTCGGCGCGGCGTCACGGGCGTCATTTCCCACGGCCGCAAAAAGCTTTGTCGAGGTCTTCAGCTGCACATGGCATTCTATGCCGACCGTGGGAAGGTATTTCATAGCGCGCCTAAATCCTTCAGGCCTTTTTGAAGTCCTATCAGCGCACGCTTCATATCCGCTTTCTTCAGTTTCATATCCGGTTTTTCCGCCGCGGCCCGGCTGAGCTTATGCCCGAACCACACTTCGTCCTTATCGGTAAAGACCTTCTCTGCTTTGACAAGCTTCTCGCCTACGGTCTTTCCGGTATATTTTTTCTTCTTCAGCGCGTTATCAAGCAGTTTATCGGCTTCAATCAAGGCTTCCCTCCACTGGGTTTGTCTTGGCAGCTTAGCTTTGATCTTACCCCACTTTTTCCTGAACTTTCGCGGACGTAATTTGCGCGAGTATAAAAACACCAGAAGGATTATAAAAATTAGAACCACAAAGGCGATTACGGTTATGGAAACGATCAATTCGGGCGTGAATTTTATATTGAAGTTCATTTTGCCAGCTCCTCTATTTCCTTAGAAATACTAAAGAGATCCCTGTCCCTGCCCTGCGGCGCCATAATCTGGAATCCGGCCGGCAGGCCTTCAGCCATCCCGGATGGGACGCTGATAGCCGGTATTCCGGCTAAATTAGCGGTTACAGTCAACAGATCCGATAGATACATTTGTATAGGGTCATCCGATTTTTCGCCGATCTTAAAAGCTACGCTGGGCGTGGTAGGACCGACAAGATAATCCACATCTTTGAATGCTTCATTGACTTCTTGAATGATTTTCGTCCGCACTATCTGGGCCTTCTTATAGTACGCGTCGTAATATCCGCTGGACAGCACATATGTGCCTATCATGATCCGTCTTTTCGCCTCGTCTCCGAAACCGCTGTTCCGGCTTTTGGTATAGCTTTCGTCCAAATCCTCGGCCGATTTGGCGAAGTGACCGTATCTTTGCCCGTCGTACCGGCTTAAGTTGCTGCTGAGTTCCGCCGGACAGAGAATATAGTAGACCGGCAAAGACAAGCTGGATGAAGGCAGGTCTATACTTATGATTTCCGCGCCGGCATGCCTGATCTTTTCGATCATCTCATCGGTTTCGGCGATGATATCATGATTTACGTTATCGTCCATATACTGTTTAATCACACCGACTTTAGCGCCTTTTAGCTTGCTGTCCAGTTCGTTATAAGGCCGTTTATCCCGATCTATCAAGGTCATATCGAGCTCGTCTTTGCCGGCCATTACATCAAATACCAGCGCCGCGTCTCCAACACTCTTCGTCAGGGGGCCTATCACATCCAGCGATGATCCCATGGCAATGACTCCGCTCCGGCTGATCAGACCATATGTAGGCTTGTAGCCTACGATCCCGCAAAAGCTGGCGGGCTGGCGAATAGAACCGCCGGTATCACTGCCTAGGGCAAATGGCGCCATATCAAGCGCGACAGCCGCCGCCGACCCGCCGGAACTGCCTCCGGGAACCCTGGTTTTATCAAGAGGATTGAGGGTGGTAAAGAAATCGCTGTTCTCGGTACTGGAACCATGGGCGAAGGCATCCAGGTTAGCTTTGGCTACGCATATAGCGCCTTCGGCCTCCAGCTTGTTTATGGCCGTCGCCTGATACGGTGCCCTGAAGCCCTTTAAGATATTGCTGGCTGCCGTAGTATCCGCCCCAAAAACCAGAAAATTATCTTTGGCTATAAAGGGCACGCCGGCCAGCCTGCCGGCATTTTCATTAGACTTGATCTTATCGTCTATTTCCTTCGCCCTTTTTAAGGCGGACTCTTCCAGTGTGGCGATAATCGCCTTGTATTCTTGTTTTGCCTTTATGGTCCCAAGCGACTTCTCCACCAGCTCTCGGGCGCTGACTTCGCCGGAATTTACTTCTTCGGCAATTTCAGCAATAGGTTTCCATGCGCGTCCGGACATCTTAACCTAAAACCCGCTTTACTTTTATATAATTTTTTTCTTTCGATGGAGTGTTTTTGAGTAATTCCTCTGAAGTCTCGCCATAATTAATGACCTTGTCTTCACGCATGACGTTTTTCAGCCCGGTTACCTGCGCCGTAGGCTCAAGACCCTCGCTGTCCACCGAATCTATCTGCTCGACATATTTGACTATGGCATCAAGTTCGTGAGCGAACTTGCTTATTTCATCTTCACTTAGCTTAAGCTTGGAAAGCCGAGCCAATTTTAATACGTCGTCCCGAGTAATTTTCGTCATTATTTAATAATTATATCTTAGGAGCAAACGCATTGACAAACTTCACGCCAAAGTTTATATTTCAGCTTGAAGAGAGGCAAAAAATAAAAAGCAAATCATGCCCACAACCACACCAGCTTTGCCCGGCGGAGCGCCCGCTAACCAAGAAGCAGGTTTTGAAACTGCCGCGAGAAACCCTCGGAACTCCGAGGGTTTTTTGTTGCCCGATCTTTCGAACCCGACGGAGCTTGCTCCTGGCGAGATACCCTTCCAAACTTTTGAAGGCAAGGCATCTATCGCCCGGGCGGGAGTCGGATGGCGATACAGGGTCCCGGAGGAAACTTCCCGAAACGGCTCGGTAATTATCGCGCATGGACTGGGGGCGAAGCAAGGCGCTTATTCAGGTCTGGCTGATTTCTTGGCAAGCCATGGTATTGCTACGGCCGATTATAAAGCCGCCCATTCCCAAGGCTGGCTGGCCGGGCTTCACCCAAAACATCTTTTCGACGCCAGCCGGCTGCTGTATCAAGCACCATGGGGAGTCATCCGTGATATCCAGAAAAGGGACGATATCGAAGCCCCCAAGGATACGTTCAGCATAGCCGGCCATTCGCTTGGCGGACGCACGGCTGTCAAAAACGCGCATCAGCACCCGGATACAATTGACAACGTAATAACCGTGGACAGCATAGGTCTCGAAGATCACAGCCTGCCGGGACTTGCAATGAGATTGCCCGGGTTTTTTAGCGGAGACTTCAGGTCGGCGCTTGAAAGCGATTCTCTCAGCCTGGAAGAAAAAGCCAAGCTCATAGCCAACGGGCTGTTTTACTTCGGAGAAAACCCGCTGCGCAGCGGCGGAGAAATTTGGGCGCTGTCGGGGGCCAGAATAGGTGATGATATCGCGGTTCTACAGGAATTCGACATAGGTACGGCGGTGGTTGCGTCCCCGGAGGACAGCCTTGTCCATACTGACGAAAGAGAGGCATCCAAGCCCGATCTCTTCATCCGTCTGCCTGCTCTGCCGGATAAGGTCTTAAACCATATGGGACCAATCATCTATCCCCAGATTTATGGCAGGGTCATAATTAATACGCTCACTCATCTCGATTCCAAACGCTAGTTTTTCCATAGTATAACTTCGCCAGTCGGAATAGTTGTAAAATAGCTCACAGTTTTAATAATTCTACGATTGGTATACTGAGCGGATGCTTATATCGCCTAGCTTTGAGCGTGCAGATGGAAGATTCGGCAGAAGCTTCTATTCGCATGAGCACGGATATGGTACGGTTGAAAGCTGGAGAAACCCTGTCCGGCTAGCGATCGTTGTCTTGCATATGCAAGACGAAGCCGACATAGGTATGGTGGCGGTACTTGATCATGAGCCGGAAGCATTGCTAGCTGATGATAAAGCTGAGTCTGCCGTAGAAAATGCTCTTTCAGTATCTTTAGAAACATTTGGCATGTCTATTCAGGAAGCCAAAGAAAGCGGCCAATAACCCCCGGCAGAGAACTTTCGTCAAAACCCAATCTTTTCTAGAGCTTTGACTCGATCTCTTTGACCATATCGCGAAGCTCGGCAGCTTTTTCGAATTGCAGGTTGGCGGCGGCCAAATCCATCTGCCGGGTTAGGTCGCGAATAAGATGCTTGTACTCGTCCTTTGGAATTTTTTTGATATCCAGCTTGGATTTTTCGCTGTCCGGCAGGTCCTTGCGCATGCCTTTGTCTATATTCTTGGCAATGCCCTTAGGCGTTATCTTGTGCTTGTTGTTGTATTCTTCCTGGATTTTTCGCCGCCGGTCGGTTTCGCTGATAGCCCGTTTCATGCTGCCGGTCACTTGGTCGGCGTACATGATCACCCGGCCGTCAATATGTCGGGCGGCCCGTCCGATGGTCTGAACCAGCGCCTGCTCGCTGCGCAAAAACCCTTCTTTGTCTGCGTCTAGAATTGCCACTAGACTGACTTCCGGCAGGTCCAAGCCCTCTCTTAGAAGATTGATACCGATCAGCACATCGTATATACCCATCCGCAGGTCACGCAGAATATCCGATCTTTCCAAGGTGTCTATCTCGCTGTGAAGATACGTGACCTTGATACCCAGTTCTTTCAGGTGCTCTGCTAGATCTTCAGACATGCGCTTTGTAAGAGTAGTCACTAAAACCCTGTGGTGCTTATCAATTGTGCTTCTGATTTCCGCGATTAGATCGTCCACCTGGTGCTTGACCGGACGCACATCTATACTAGGGTCAATCAAGCCCGTAGGTCTGATTAACTGCTGGGCGGGCTTCGGGCTGCGGGAAAGCTCGTATTCCGCCGGCGTAGCGCTGACATACACCACCTGGTTGACATGCCGCTCAAACTCAGTGAAGGTTAGCGGCCGGTTATCCAGGGCGCTAGGCAGCCTGAAACCATGTTCTACGAGAACTTCTTTTCTTGCCCTATCGCCGTTATACATGCCGCGGACCTGCGGAATCGTCATGTGGGATTCATCTATGAACATCAGGTAGTCGTCCGGAAAATAGTCCAGTAAAGTCGCCGGCTGTTCCCCGGCTTCGCGGTTGGTTAGATAACGGCTGTAATTTTCGATCCCTTTTACAAAGCCGGTTTCTTCCAGCATCTCCAGGTCGAACTTCGTCCTCTGCTCCAATCTTTGCGCTTCCAGAAGCTGGCCGTTTTTCTTGAAATAAGCCAGGCGCTCGTCTAGCTCTGACTGGATCTTCCCAAGAGCGCCCTTCAATTTTTCCTGAGGAGTAACGAAATGGCTGCCGGGATAAATCCTGAGATCTTTAAGGCTTTTTAAAACTTCACCGGTAAGCGGATCTATCTTCGTTATCCGTTCGACTTCATCTCCAAAGAATTCGGCCCGGTAGGCAAATTCGTCGCCGGCGGGAAAAACATCCACCACGTCTCCACGGGCCCGGAAGGTGCTTCTATGGAAATCAATGTCGTTCCTTTGGTATTGGATGTCTGTCAGGTGGCGTAAGAATTTATCACGGATTTTTCTTTCCCCGACTTTGATCTGGACCGCCAGGTCGGCGTAATCTTCAACCGAACCGATGCCGTAGATACAGCTCACGCTCGCTACGATCAACACGTCTTCACGGCTGAGGAGCGACGAGGTAGCAGCATGGCGCAAGCGGTCTATTTCTTCGTTGATCTGGGAGTCTTTTTCAATATATGTGTCCGAACGCGGGATATAAGCTTCCGGCTGGTAATAATCAAAATAACTGACAAAATAATGCACGGCATTGTCCGGAAAAAACTGTTTGAATTCAGAAAAAAGCTGGGCAGCCAGAGTTTTATTATGGCAAAGCACCAAAGTAGGCCTTTGTACTTTTTCGACTATATTTGCCATGGTGAACGTCTTGCCTGAACCCGTGACCCCCAGTAAAACCTGGTTTTTTTCATGGGCATTTAAACCTTTTTCCAAAGCATCGATAGCCGACGGCTGGTCGCCGGTCGGCTTAAAATTTGATCTTAATTTGAATTTCCCCATCTATTAATCTTAGCAGGAACTCTAGAACTTAGGTCTTGGGTTTCTTAGCTTTCCTTAGGAACCAGTGCTGGTCATGTTCGCTCAGCTCCCGCTTGATATCTATGTATTCTTTGTCTACTATCTCAAGCACTCTCTCGACCAACCTTTTGGGATCGTCATCATAAATTACAACTTCATCCGCCGGCGGCTCAAGGATTTGCATCAATGACGGAATTATATCTGCAGTACCGCCGCTGCCGATCAGTATTCCGCACGGCTTGCCGGCTTCCAGAGCCGAAGTGAATTCGTGCAGGCTGCCGAACCGGCCGCCTACCGTTATTATCGCGTCGCTGGATTGGACCAGATACAAGTCGCGTCCGACATAATTCATGCCGGTAAAATTTATGAAGTCAAAACAGTCGTAGGGTAGCCGGTATTTCTTGACGTGCTCGCGGAGCGAAGAAGCCGGAGAAAAACCTATGACAGCTCCGCCGTGGTCTTTCGCGCCGACTGCCGAATGGTAAGGAAGGCCTACCGTAGCACCGGTAGTCAATATATGTCCGGCTTCGGCTATATGTTGTCCAAGCTCATATGCCAATGCAGCCGAGGCGTCTGTTGTACGGCCCTGCGCGGCGCCGGAAACACAGATGGAATATTGGATATTGTGAATTTTTTTATTCATCGGACTGCAGATTTTCTTCTTTTAAAATATCGTCGACTACTTCCTCGTGCGCCAGATACCTGGAAAACAGTTCATCATACAATCTGTTTTTCCCGAATTCGTTATAAGAGTCTTGGAAATTATTCTTATTGACCGCATTGACGATAACGTCGGATAAGTGAGTTGACACCAGGCTGCCGGACCGGTCGATATAAACAAAGCCTTTTTCCCATACGCCGAACTGCTGGAGTTCGTGCGCCGTAGATAAGCCGAACAAATCATATGCCGGAATATTAAGATCCAGTCTTTCCGCCAGCTTGCGGTTGCCGTGATGCTGTATGGCGTGCATAATAGCAGACCATCTAATCGGCCAATTTATGAGTGAGATCCTTTTAAATCCGTATTCTCTTATATCTTTAAGCGTAGTGAAAAAATCCGGCCTAAGCCCTCTGTAACGATAGAATGCCGAACGGCTGATGATGCCATTGATGTGGTTTATGATCGTATCAAAATAAAACAGCACGTCGCCTTCAAACCTCCGGCCGGCCGGAACTATTACTATGCCTGCCGACTCGTCGCTGGAGTAGACCAGTCTTCTGAGGTCAATTTCAGCTTTTTTAAGGCTGGCTGAACGCTTCGGGTCTATAACTTTTATACTGATCGTCTGCTCGTCAAAATCACTATTGGTCATCGAGCCCGCCTGATCAATATATTTTTTCTGCCAACCGCCACCTTCGATGATCTTAGCCAAGATCAAGGTGGCCGTGACGGGTTCGCGCTTCAAAAGCGAGTCAGCGGAGCGCAAACCCAATATTTTCATCGTCCGTTTAGGCGGGTTCATTTTAAGCTGTTTCTTTAAAACGCTTTGCTTGACGCACCAGAATTTGCGCCAGCTTGTTCTTTTTTCCAGATATGCCGCGCATTTTTTAGCGACTTCATGCGGCTTGTCGGAATCCTTGATCCTCAAACGTTCTTCAAGCTTAGCGGAAGCATTTTCAGATTGGATAATCAAAGCATGGTAAAGCTCCTGGGACGTGGTGTCGTCGCTATCAAGTTCGAGCCGCCGGGACAGGTCTTTAAAGTGCTGGATGGTGTCAACAAGCATGCGTATATCATGGCTGCCTTTTCCGCTCAATCTCTCAAAATCGTATATCCTATGGCTGAATTCAGGTTCTTTAGCATCGAATATGCCTGAAATTACTCGGGAGCTCATTGCGTAAGATTACAATCTTTTAGGTTTATAAGATTCGGGTGCCTTCTGCAGCAAAGCGGCCAGTTCTTTTTCGCTTAAAAGACCTTTTTGGGCTCCGACATGCTGGACAACGTTCATGGAGCTGATAGGCGCCCATTGCAGCGCTCCGTCAACCGTATTGCCCATGATGATGGACGCAACGAAAGTTGAAGTAAACGCGTCGCCGGCGCCGGTACGCTCGAGCGGCGGCTTAGGATCCGGATATATAGGCATTTTGAACCTGTTGCTCCCATCGCTCGCATAACTGCCGCCCGGCCCATCGCTGATAACCGCTATTTTGGGACCCAAGCTGTGCAGGCGATCAAAAAGATCATTTATATCATTCACCTTGCCGCCTGTGACATATGCCGCTTCTTCCCGGTTTAAGGCGACCAGTTCGGTTCTGGCGTACACGCCCTTCAACCTTTCGATACCCGCTTCCATCTGGAAGGTACCGGGCTGGAAGGCAAGCTTTACTTCGGGGTTATCTTCAAGCCACTCTACCAGATCATCATGAAATTCAAGGGCATGCTCGCTGATAGAGCTGAAATATATCCAGGCAGGAACTTCTTTAGGCTTGAGGTGCGGCCAGTGGTAATCATATTCCTCGTGCTTGATTAAAATCGTCCGTTCTTCCTTGTACCAAAGCACATAATGATAATTGCTGGCCTTACGGGGATTGATGTGGACATATCTCGTATCTACGCCGACTTTATTTAAAGTACTAATGATATCCCGACCGGCGCTGTCGCCGCCGACATTGGAAACCAGCCCCGCCTCAAGGCCAAGCTTAGCGAAATTCACCGCCGCGTTCGAAGCATTGCCCACGGCATTGATAACCTCAGAGTGATCAAAGGGTATCTTGGTCCCAAAGGGCATGGAAAGAATAGGCCCCTTGTCAGTATCACGCACTTCGGCCCGGTCATCTTTAAGTTTGATAAAAGCATCGGTGACTACATCGCCCACCGCAAGCACATCGATTTTTTTATTCATTAACATAAGTATTTTGACAAAGTCTACCCCATATTGCAAACGCCTTAGACGGTCGGCTTAGCCTTGCCCGCCGAACCAAACATATCTATCTTAGCTTCAACCACCGCCTGAACGGATGAAATTACTCCGTCCATTAGCTTCATGGCTGAGATTTCTTCCGGATTTTCTTTTAATGATTTTTCCAGCGACCTTCGGAAAGACACGCGCATATCGGTACTGATGTTGATTTTACTAACCCCGGTCCTTATAGCATGCTCAAAATAGTGCGCAGGCGTTCCACTGCCGCCATGCAAGCTTATAAGACAGCCTATCTCCGCTCGGATTTTTTCCAGCAAATCTATATCCAGAACTTTTGGCGCCGTATATATACCATGAAGGTTGCCTATTGCGGCGGCATATATATCGATACCCGTGGCATCGACGAACTCCTTAGCCTCTTCGGGTTTGGAAAAGCTTTTTTTAACCTCGGAATAATTAACCTTCTGATTATGCCTAGATGAGGCAGTGTCAAAAAAGTGCGGTTCGCTCTCAACTAACGCGCCGGTCAGACGGGCGTAATTAACGACTTGCCGGGTGCTATCTATAGCTTCTTCCAGACTTATTTTTTGGTCCTTCGCCGCTATATCAAGATGAATGAATTCAAAGCCGGCTTCAATACCGTCTATCGCTATTTCCACGCTGGGGCTGTGATCCAGGTTGATATATATATCAACATTCAGTTCCTGTTTGTAGTTATCAACCATATCACGCACGTTGTCCAAACCTATCGACTGCGCTTCCTCGTGGCTTACTTCAACCAGAACCGGTGATTTTTTAGCCAAAGCGGCACGACAGACAGCTTTCAAACTTTCCTGGTTATCCAGGTTGAAAGCACCGAGTGCGAACTTTTCAGCCTCAGCTCTTTGCATCAGTTCACGAGCCCTCGCGCAGTTATTCCTGATTTCTCTTATAGTCAGCGGCATATTAAAACATCCTGTGTACTTCGAGCATTATGTGCTTATAAGTAAGCCTGTGCTTTTCTAAAAGCTCCTCCGGCTTGCCGGATTCACCGAACTGGTCCCTGACACCTAGGCGCCAGATCTTCACCGGTTGCTCTTCGCTTAGAAGCTCGGCTACCGCGCTTCCTAAGCCTCCGGCTATTTGATGTTCTTCGATAGTTAAAACCCTATTGGTCTTATTGACGCTGTTTATGATCGTCTCGGCATCAAGCGGTTTTATGGTCGGGCAGTGGACGACCTCGACATCGATTCCGTCTTTGTACAGTCTCTCAGCCGCTGCCATAGCGTGATAGGTCATGGTGCCGGTGGAGATTATAGTTATGTCCTTACCTTCGCAGAATGTATAGGCCTTGCCTATTTCAAAAGGCGTTTTGTCAGTGGTTATGACCGGCGAGGCATCGCGAGCTAATCTAAGGTATCCCGGGCGGCTGTCTTTAGCTAAAGCCAGGGTGGCTTTTTCGGCCTCCACGCTGTCGCCCGGTACGACTACCACCATATTAGGCAGAACCCGCATAAGGGCGATATCTTCCAGCATTTGATGAGTAGCCCCATCCGGACCGGTGTAAAGCCCGGCATGCGAACCGACTATCTTGACCGGCCGGTCGTTCAGACAAATTGTTGTCCTGATCTGTTCCCAGTTACGGCCCGGACTGAACGCCGCGTAGCTGGACACAAAAGGGATCTTGCCCATTGCCGCCAATCCAGAGCCAACGGTTGCCAGGTTTTGTTCGGCAACTCCGATTTCGATGAATCTTTCCGGAAAGGCTTCGGCGAACAAACTTATCTGGGTGGATTCCGTCAAATCCGCGCAGGCCGCCACGACATTTTCATCCCGTTTACCGGCTTCCAGCAATCCTTTCCCAAAACCTTTTCTTATAGGTTCGCTTACAATGTCTTCCGCCAAAATATCTTTTACTAAATGAAGATTATTCATGTTCCCCTCGGATTTTGCCCTTAAGGGTTCTGAGCTCATGCAAAGCCTTTTTCGCCTCATCTTTATTCGGCGGCTTGCCGTGCCAATGAAAATCATATTCCATGAAGTCAACGCCTTTGCCAGGGACGGTATGAGCGATTATCATTACCGGTTTTTCCACTATGGCCCTCGCCAGGCTGCAGGCATCAATGATTTCTTCTATATTATTGCCATCCACTTCGAGCACATGCCAGCCAAAGGCTTCCCATTTGGCGCGCAGATCCTCAAGCGGCATAACCCCTTCGGTCGGGCCGTCAATCTGTATATTATTCCTGTCGGTTATAGCGACTATATTGCCCAGCTTATACTTCCCGGCAAGCATGGCCGCTTCCCATACATTGCCTTCATCCTGTTCGCCGTCGCCTACTACCACATATACCCATCGGTGGTGGTCTTTGTTCATCCTCATGGCAAGCGACATGCCGCAGGCCTGGCTAAGTCCGCAGCCTAAAGGCCCGCTGGTTGTTTCAAGACCCGGCAGCTTGGTCCTTTCCGGGTGGCCTTGCAAAGGCGAACCGAACCGCCGCAAAGTCTTAAGCTCTTTTTTATCAAAATATCCGGCATGCGCCATGGTTACATATTGCACCGGCGCACAGTGGCCGTTGCTCAAGATAAAAATATCTCGTTCGTCCCAATCCGGTTTCTTTGGATCATGCTTCAACATGTCAAAATAAAGAGCCGCAAAAATGTCGGATAGCCCAAGCGGACCGGCACTATGCCCGCTGCCGGCATGCTCGAGCATCTTAATGATATCTACGCGGATATCATTAGCAATCCCCTCAAGTTCAGTAATCGTACGTTTTTTATCCACCATTCTTGCTTATGATTATATCAAGGAATTGACCATAATCTTTATTCCATACATTCCGGAATCAGGGCGCTAGGAATTTTATAAAGATTTACGCCGGCGCACGACCATTTCGGCGTACCAATAGTACCTGCTAACACTTTAGACCATCCGTTATCTTCCTTTTTCCAAACATGGTCGGATGCCGAGTCGCACTGCTGGACCCTGCCCAAGGCAAACTCGTCGTTGTACAACTTCATCACGCTTATTACAATACTGCAGCCGGGGAGCTTAAAATCTTTTTCATAAATTTCCAGATCGTTAGCAATAAATTCCTTAAAGGAATCACTAGCACCTTTAAGCTTGTCTGTATCTGATGGTTTTTTGATTTTTATACCTTGCTCGTAATCAATAACTTCCGCCGGGATATCCTTGTTTACGGAATTTTCTTTAACTACCGGTTCATGCCACCTGTTCTGTGATAAAACAAAATAACCTGCCGCGCTAATAGCCAAAACAAGCACTAAGCCGATAATGATACCAAGTGTTCCCCCGGATATTTTTTGTTTTTTCATTGTCCTTCGCTAGGAGCAACTAAATCAACCAGTTTTTGATAGGCGGCTTTTGGATCGTCCGCCTTCTGGATGAAGCCGCCAAAATTTATTACTTCTATGCCGCTATCGACCAGCTGTCTGACATTCCGATCGTTTGCCCCGCCGTCCCAGCCTATCTCTATGTTCGGATTTATCGCTTTAGCTTGTTTAGCTTTCCTGGCCTGATCAAGATCGGCGCTGCCGCCGAAATATCCAAGTTTGCCACCGAATACAAGCAAGTGGTCATAATCCGGCAGCACCTCAGCCACGTCTGAGATCTGAGTTTCCGGCAAGACGCAGAGCCCGGCTTTTATTCCATTATTATGAAGTTTGTTTGCAAAGTCTCCCATATCCGCGTCCGCTTCGGCATGAATTATAACCAGATGCGGTCTTTTAGATAATATAGTTTTCAGATGATCTTGCGGCCTTTTAAACATAAGGTGCAGATCGGCTTTAACCGGTTCCGGCCATTCAGCCTCTTCTATATCTATCGACTTGGTCGGCGCGAACTTTCCGTCCATGAAATCCAGCTGAATCCTGGGTGCAAAACCGACGCGCTTAACCTGTTCGTCAAATTCATCTTTCTCAGAAGCTAAGACCGTCGGGCAGATTATTGCCATAAGCCCTAAGATGCCGCCCCGTCTATTTTGGCGATTCTTCGGCTGTGCCGCTCTTCTTTTGTGAAGGGTGTATTCAGCCAAATAGATACGGCCAGCTCGATAGATTCATTATTTAAGAAACGTCCGGCCAGACTAAGCATGTTCGCGTCATTATGCTGCCGGCTCAGGCGCAGGATCTCATATTCGTCCGAAGCGCTATGTCCGCTTACGTCCACATCTTCCACTGCTTTTGCCGTGCCGTAGTAAACCGCGCAGCGCACACCTTTCACCCTGTTTGCAGTCATAGCTTCGCCCTGGCCGCTGCCGCCGAATATAATCCCGAGTTCACATTCACCTTTAGCGACAGCTTCGGCCGCAGGCCTGATAAAATCCGGATAATCATCGTCAGAATCGTAAGATGTCGGTCCGTAATTGACACACTCATGCCCGGCAGAACTTAAAAATTCCTTTAACTGTTTGAGCTTTTCGAAACCGGCATGATCTGTACTTAAAGCGATTTTCATAGGTCCTCTTACTTAGGACTTATTATGGAGCAACTTGCCGGTGTCGGCAACCAGTTCTACCAACCGGTTAGCATAACCCCATTCATTGTCATACCAGACTACTACTTTGGCCAGATTGCCGCCAACCACGTTTGTAAGCAGAAGATCTACTATACCGGAATGGCTGTTGCCCACGAAATCGCTGCTGACAAGCGGCTCTTCGTTGATGCCTATGACACCTTGGTAATAAGGGTCTGCAGCAACTTTCTTAAGCAAGTCATTTATGCCTTCTTTGGTGACGTCTTTTTTAAACAAGATAGTAACATCGCTTATTGAAACCACAGGGGTAGGCACTCGGATACTTAGGCCATCGAACTTGCCTTTAACTTGCGGCACCGTCAGGCCTACGGCTATAGCCGCGCCGGTGCTGGTTGGAACCAGGTTATTCGCCGCATTGCGCCCTTCGCGCAAATCTTTGGCTGAAGCATCCAAGAGCCTCTGGCTGGCCGTATAGCTGTGCACTGTCGTAAGCATTGCTTTTTCTATGCCGAACGCTTCATCCAAAACGGACATCACGGCTGCAATAGAGTTGGTCGTACAGCTGGCATTGCTGATTATCTCGCTTGATGCGTCCAGCTTATCTTCGTTAGCGCCGATCACGATGGTCGGCACGTCTTCGCTTTTGGTCGGTGCGGATATGACTACTCTCTTAGCCCCGGCTTTGATATGCAGCTCGGCACCTTCTTTTTTGGTAAAGAAGCCCGTACATTCAACCACTACGTCAATATCCAGCTCTTTCCAAGGCAATTTTTCCGGCTCTCTTTCGCCAAAAACTTTTATATGCTTGCCGTCGACTATCAGATCGCCGCCTTTGGTCTCGACTTTCTTATCGTATTTTCCATAGTTCGTGTCGTGCGCCAGCAGATGAGCTAAAACACTCACCTCGCTCGGGTCATTCACCGCGACAATTTCAAGATCGGACCTTTCAAACGCAATCTTAAAAGCATTCCGGCCTATCCGCCCAAAGCCATTTATAGCAATCTTTGTCTTCATTTATTTTCCTTGTTTAGATTTATAAATTTTATAAACATAAGTATGTAAGTACAAATTAAATAATAACATATCCTATATGATAGAATAATCGTTAATCGTGAGCAGCGCAGATGAAAATAAAGATTCCGTTGTCTTCGCAGGCAAGATAGGCGAAGTGGTCCATAGCGTTCAGCCCGACGGCCGGGTTTTTGAGAAATTTTGCCGTCCGCCCGGCACCCGCCTGATAATAATTTCTCCGGAAGGCAAAGTTTTAATAACAAAAGAGTTCCGCCAAGAAACGAATAATTTCGACTTAAGGCTTCCCGGCGGCAAGGTATGCGACACACTCGAAGAATACAACAAGCTCCGGGAAAGCTCTTCTGATATAGAAGAGGCCGCCGAAGCCGGAGCTGTCAAAGAAGCCCGCGAAGAAGCCGGAATCATAGTAAAAAGCCTTGAATTCATCACAAAAGCCACTGCCGGAGCGACTGTAGAGTGGGATTTATACTACTTTTTAATAAAAGATTACGAAAACCACACAGACGGCCAAGCGCTTGAAGAAGGAGAAAACATCACCGTCACATGGATGAGTGTTGATGAGATAAAACAAGCTATAGGACTCGGGCAAATGCAGGAATGGCGCAGCGTAGGGGTTTTGTTAGGAATGATCATCCCAAAACTAGAGAAATAATTATTGTTGCGGTTTTGTAAATAATTGTTTATAATTTCTTGGAATTATGACTAGAGTTATTGCAAGACCTGAGGCATTATTGGACGGCGCGCCGGAAGCTGGTGAATTATTAGATCCCGGCTCAGACGCCATAAGAGATTTCCGAGGAGACAGACAGCCCGTTTTTCCAGATGGTTTCCGCTATGTTTTACCTAGAGGATGGCATCCGCAAGATGCCGCAGAAGCGGAAGAGATGAGAAAAGCCGGCATACCATATGTTGACGGACACTTTATATTTTCAATCGCTGGTGAATCCGAAGATGTTAGGTATGGATTTGACCATCCTGATCAACCCGAAGGCCTTGATATAGCCGAAGGCCCTATTAGAATACTCAGACTGACGCCGGAAAGAGAACAAGCGGCGCAGGTGTTAGGATTCGTCGGCTTAAGTACTTCTCAGGAACCCGCATTTTTTGAACCAGACCCGTCTGATAGACAAATCGCAGGAGAAGTCATTGATGAGCCCGCCAAACAAGGCGAGCTAACTCAAATGATCGCCGCTGCCAACGACGCTATAGAGTGGGAACTTCACTAGATTATTTTTTATAGCGGGCTATACACTCTTTGACGATTTTTAAGGCTGCTTCAGCATCGCCCCAACCTAGAACTTTAGTAGTACCGGGTTTTTTCATGTCTTTATAGTGGTTAAAATGAAATTCTACCTGCTGTTTCCACCGTTCGCTTAAGTCATCCAGAGAATTAATACTGTCGCCGGTATTACGATCATCTGCCGGCACCACCACGACTTTATGGTCCATTTCCCCGTCGTCTTCAAAGTTCAATACGCCTATGACTTTCGCTTCCAGCCATATGCCTGTCGCAAGCGGTTCGGCACAGACTACCAAGGTATCAAGCTCATCGCCGTCTTCGTCTACGGTCTGGGGAATGAATCCGTAGCTGCAGGGCTTTTTAAAAGCCGATGGCTCTACCCGGTCCAGCATAAAAGCCGCCCGCTCCCGGTCCCATTCGATCTTCAAAAACGAGCCCTCTGGAATCTCAACTACCGTGTTAACCATTCCATTGTCTACATCGCCCGGAGTTAGGACCTTATTGAAATCTGCCATTCGCTACCCTTTCTTAATATTTACTCTATAATTTATACCATATGTTTATTATCGGACACAGGGGAGCGGCCGGTATAGCTACCGAAAATACGCTTGAGTCTATCGAGGCGGCAAAAAAGAATAAAGCCGACGCCATTGAAATCGACATCAGGGTTACCAAAGACGGCAAGCTGGTAGTCTTTCACGACGAAGGACTGCTTAGAATGACCGGTGTACCCAAGCAAACGGACGAACTGGTTTTTCGTGACCTAAGGAAAATAAAACTGATATCCGGCGAAACCATACCGACGCTGGAAGAAGCCTTGAAGAAAGCCGGCTCCACGCCTTTGGTCATAGAGGGAAAGGGCGATCATTGGGCCGAGCCTTTGAGCGCGATCCTTAAAAACCACCGGGGAGCAAAACCGATAGTTATATCCTACAACCACCGCGAGCTGCTGCTTTTTTCAAACAAGCACAAAGATATAGAAACCTATGCGATTGAAGACCACCGGGCCTTCGAGGTAATGGCCCTGGCTAAAAGATTAGGTTTTGACGGGGTAAGCCTGGCTTTTTGGCTCTACAATCCGCTCACTTACTTGCATGCCAAACGCCTGGGGCTGAAGCTCATAACCTCTCCTATCAATAACAAACTTACCGGCAGGGTTTTCAATTGGCTATACCCGCAAGTAAAAATAACCACTGATTATCCAAACAAGTTCATAAGCCGGAAAACCAAAGAGTGAAGGCCCGCTTCATCAAAAAGACCAAGCGGGGTTCCAACATCTTCAGCTTTTATTTCCAGCCTGAAACCAAAATGAACTATATTGCCGGGCAGTTCATA
>CAMLDK010000005.1 GCA_946478995.1 uncultured Candidatus Saccharibacteria bacterium
CCGCCGAGGATAAAAAAACAGAAGCAATATAAAAGCTTCCGGCTATCCAAAAAGATCAAGAACGTATCGGACAAAAAGCTTCCAGGGATAATAAAACTTGTAAAGTTGAGCCTAACGCCCCTCGCGAAAAATAGAAGCCTATTCTTCGGGTTTATACTGCTGCAATTTATCTTAACCATAGTATTCGTAATTGGTATTGATTCCGTATATAACTTTTTGTCCGTTAAAGAAAACGCTCAAAATACCTATGCCGAGGCAGACGGCAAATATGCCCAATCTTTTGCCTTGCTGGGCTATGTGATAGAACTTAGCACGAAAGGAGCAACCGCTAACCTCCAGTTTTTCCTAACGCTGGTTTTCAGCCTGGCAATCATCTGGTCTATAAGACAGGTGTTAGCGGGGGAGCATATAAGGCTGAAACAGGCATTTTATGAGGGAATGTATCCGCTCATACCTTTCCTTTTAGTCATGATGGTTATAGGTCTTCAGCTCATACCGTTTAGCATAGGCAACTTTCTGATAAGTGCGGTTATTTCCGGCGGGCTGGCTGTCAGCGCGGCCGAACAATTCGTCTGGTGGCTTGTTTTCGGTTTGCTCACGCTTCTATCGCTTTACATGTTGATATCATCGATTTTTGCTTTATATATAGTGACTCTGCCGGGTGTGACACCGCTCAAAGCCCTGAGGTCGGCGCGCGGCCTGGTGCTGCATCGAAGAATAAGCATCGGTCTTAGACTATTAGGTCTGCCGGCCTTGGCTATACTGGCGTATATTATAGTGCTGTTGCCGCTTATTCTGATATTGCCTATCTTAGCCGTCCCTATATTTGCATTCCTTGGCAGTTTTGGTTTATTTTTTGTCCATAGTTATATCTATAGTTTGTACCGCGAATTATTATGAGCAAAGAAAAGATCAAAGACCGGATGGAAAAACTGGCCGACCAGATAGATGAGTATAGGTACCGCTATCATGTGCTTGATGATCCTATGGTAACCGATGAAATATACGATTCGCTAACCAAGGAGCTTCGGAAGCTTGAAGAACAGTATCCGGATTTAGCTTCTTCGGACTCGCCAACCCAACGTGTCGGCGGAAAACCTCTTGATAAGTTTGTCTCAGCGCCACATTCCCGGCCGATGCTCAGCTTGAACGACGCTTTTGAGCTTGAAGAAGTAAGAGCATGGATCAACAGGACGGAAAAGCTATTGCCGGGAGCGAAGATTGATTATCATGTGGATCTGAAAATGGATGGACTGGCCTGCGCGCTGATATATGAGAACGGACGTTTAGTGAGAGCGCTTACGAGAGGCGACGGCCGCGTCGGGGAAGACGTCACCCAGAATGTCCGGACCATAAAATCAATCCCCTTGAAATTCCGTCAGGATAAATCTATTTCATCGTACTATTACAGTAATACGATTGAACTCCGGGGAGAGATACTCCTATATAAAAAAGATTTCGAAGCCATAAATGCTGAAAGAGAAGAGAAAAACTTGCCGAAATTCATGAACCCGAGGAACACGGCCGCCGGGACGGTGCGTCAGCTTGACCCGGCACTGGTAGCGGCCAGGCCGCTTAAGTTCCATGCCTGGAGTTTGCTTGATGACAAGCTAAAGACAAAGACCGAGGAATATGACTTGGCTAATAAACTGGGCTTCATAGTAAATCCTCAGGCCGAAAGAGCCTCCGGGTTAAAAGATATCGCCCGCATCGTAAAAAAATGGGATCGAAAAAGAGAAGGACTGAAATTCAATACGGACGGACTGGTAATAACCGTCAACGATAAGAGTCTGTACAAAAGGCTTGGTTCGGTCGGCAAGGCTCCGCGAGGAGCTGTCGCCTATAAATATCCGCCGGAGCAGGCTACGTCAAAAGTTAAAGATATATTTGTTTCCATCGGGCGGACAGGATCGGCAACTCCCGTAGCCATGCTTGAACCGGTGGTGATAGCCGGAAGTTTAGTCCAGATGGCTACCCTTCATAATGAAGGTGAAGTAGCGAGAAAAGACATAAGGATCGGCGACACCGTGGCTGTGCACAAGGCCGGCGATATAATACCGGAAGTTATCGAACCGATGATAAAGTTGCGCGACGGTTCTGAAAAAAAATTCAAAATGCCCAAGAAATGTCCCGAGTGCCAAACGGATCTGGTTAAAGTAAAAGAAGAAGACGCGGTCTGGCGGTGTCCTAACAGCAGCTGTCCGGCCCGCTTGGCGAATCAGCTCAAACATTATGCCAGCAAAAGCGCGCTGGATATCGAGGGTATGGGAGAAAAGAACGTAGAGCTGCTACTTGATAAGGGTCTGATTCAAAACGCCGCAGACATGTACCGCCTGAAGCCTGAGCAACTTCAGGGCTTGGAACGCTTCGCTGATTTATCGGCAAATAAATTAGTCAAAGCCGTGGAAGCTAAGAAAAACCCCGAACTTCATCGATTTATATATGCTCTAGGCATACGACACATAGGAGCCCAGACGGCAGTTGATCTAGCGAACCGCTATAAAGAATTTGAGGAACTGGAAAAGGCAACCATAGATGATCTTCAGCAGGTGGAAGGCGTAGGACAAGTAGTGGCCGAATCGCTTGTGGCATGGTTTGAAAATCCGGCAAACCAGAAACTCTTAGATGATTTTAAAGATGTCGGGGTCCTGCCGAAGAAAGTTCATGTCCAGCAGAGCGGTATCACCGGCAAAAAATTCGTTGTAACCGGTTCACTTGATTCAATGGGCAGGGACGAAGCAGCGGAACTTATCAGGTCCAAGGGCGGTGTTTTCCAGTCAAGCGTAGGAAAAGATACGGACTATTTGGCCGCCGGGGAAAACGTCGGTTCAAGCAAGCTGGAAAAAGCAAAAAAATACGGCACAAAAATAATAGACGAAAAAGAATTACTGGAACTTCTGGATTCTTAAAAATTAGCATATGCTTTATAATAAATATGCAATCGTGCGCAAGCGGCGCGTAAAACAAAAATATCAAAAATAAAATGCCCGCCGCAGGGTGGGCGCGCACGAGAAGCTCCCCGGTCAAACGGGGAGCTTTTATGTTAAAATCTGTAAGGTAAACTTAGCAGGCGTGGGGATATAGCTCAGTTGATTAGAGCGCATCGCTGGCAGCGATGAGGTCGAGGGTTTGAGTCCCTCTATCTCCACCACAATAATTCAAGTTCATTCTGATATAATGAGTTGAAATAATACAAGGGTTTTAAAGTAATTTTATGGCAAAGATTAATAAAAAAGTTTCAGTTGTAGTTTTCGGGGTAATTTTAGCGGCAGGGCTGATAGCAGCCGGCTGGCTTACGTGGAGTAAGGTCATAGCCGATCCGGACAGGGTATTATCCGACGCTTTGGATAACAGTTTGAAAACGCCCAGTATTACTAGAGAGGTTGCTCAGAATCAAGGTTCCAGCGGTGTTTCCCAGGTATCGTACATATCTTTTAGGCAGCCTGACCCCAACGCAAATACTAAAACTACTATATACCAGGCGACAAACAACAATACTACTGCTTCAGTACAAACCGAAACAATCGGAACTAACACCTCGGATTATGTAAGATATACGGCTATAAAAGAAGCTGGAGGTGAAGATGGGACCGGTGGCCTGGGGGACTTGATCGGAACATGGGCCAAACGCAGCGATTCAAGCGATAGTTCAATGCCGGGAGAGGGCCTCACTTTCTTTAATGAAGGGCTATTCAGCATAATTCCCTTCGGTAATCTGGATAAGCAGGCCCGGGAAACTCTACTTGGCTTGATGAACGAGAAGAATTTATACAAATACACTTCCGCCGAAAAGAAATTTGAAAATAACAGGCTGGTTTATGTATATAGCCTCAATATAAATCCAACTGATCTGGTGGAAGTTCTGCGCAGCTATATGCAGCTGTCCGGCAATGGAGACGCGGCCCAGCTTGACCCGGCTGAATATGAAGGCGCACCGCCAATAGCTATAAGAGCTACCGTGGACGTGCTGAGCAGACAAGTGGTTTCTATAGAATATCCGCAGGGACGGCTAGAGAATTACAGCGGATATGGTCTTTACCGGCCCGTTAATTTGCCTACAGAAACTATCCCTATAGAACAGCTGCAGCAGAGAGTCCGGCAAGGCTAAGCCTGCTTATAGATAAGTAGTATACTAGCTAAAGTTATGCAGGTTATCGTTGATCATATATTAACTTCGTATAAAAAGTACGGCTCAGGACAAAAAGTCATCCTATTTCTGCACGGCTGGGGTGATTCGATCAAAAGCTTCGAATTACTGAATGATTTTCCTGCGGATAAATACACATCTATATATCTGGATTTACCCGGTTTCGGCGGAAGCGCCCGCCCGCCCTTAAGCTGGGGCCTGCCTGAATATGGCCGGTTCGTCGGCAATTTCCTTCAGAAGATAGATGTAAAGCCATACGCGGTTGTCGGCCACTCGAACGGCGGCGCCATAGCGATCTTTTCCACCAGCTCAAAAATAATCGAGCCGAAAAGACTTGTTCTTATAGGATCCTCAGGGATTCGCAGTACGGCTTCGGCTAAAAAAATGATCTATAAAATTTTGGCAAAGATAGCTAAATTTTTAATTCGTGTTCTACCTAAGCATATTCAGGACAGAATAAAGAAGAGGCTCTATACGAAAATAGGTTCGGATTATATGGTCGCCGAGGAGCTTCAGGATATATTTAAACGGGTTGTCAGTTATGATGTCCTGAAAAACGCGGCTCAAATCAAAATACCGTCGCTTTTAATCTACGGATCGGATGATTACGTTACTCCTGTCTGGCAGGCAAAAAAACTGGCCGGAGCCGTCAAAGGCTCTAAGCTGGAAATTATTGAGGGTGCAGAGCATTTCCCGCATAAGGACCAACCCGAAACAGTAAAAAAACTTATGGAGGAATTCCTGGCGTGAGAACTTTATTATCATATTTTCACCCAAAAATGCCCGTATTTTTAGTATATATGCTGCAGCAGGTTCAATACGACCCGGGCAAGCTAGTTGACTGGCTTCTTCGAAGACCGGACCTTAGCAGGGTAAATTATCGCCGGGAGCTGACTTGGACTAAAAAAGCCAAATTATTGGTCTGGTTCAACTATTTAGTCTTAATATTATTATTTTTACTGTTATTTTATGCGGCTAAAGCTTCTTTAACGTATTTAACGTTTATTTTATTAGTTCCTTTTGTAACCATTGCATTGTTTTGCCTATTGGTGGCGATTGCCTGGAGATTTATCGAAAAGCCCGCTAGAGAAGCAAAAATCAAGCGGGCAGAAAAGATTTTTTCCTCGCATAAAGGTGTAAAAATAGCGATCGCCGGCAGTTTCGGCAAAACTACCATGAAAGAACTTCTTTACACTATTTTGTCCGAGGGCAAGAGAGTAGCAAAAACGCCGGGTAATAAGAATGTACCTATAAGCCACGCTGCGTTCGCATCGTCCTTAGATGGAAACGAAGAAATCTTGCTGGTCGAATATGGCGAGGCGGAACCGGGAGATATCCTGAAATTTGCTGAAAACACGCACCCGGATATAGGGATAGTCACCGGCCTCGCGCCGAACCACCTAGACGGCTATAAGACTCTTGAGGCCGTAGCCAAAGACCTTTTCAGCCTCAAGGGCTATCTGCTTAAAAAACCATTTTATGTCAATACTGAGTCGGAAGTCGTCAAACCTTACCTTAGCCAAGGCTGCCTTACATACAATCAATATGGCGTTGACGGCTGGAAGATCAGCAAGATCAAAATAAGTGTCGATAACACTTCTTTTATGATGCAAAAAGGAGCCGAACTTATAAAAGTAGACAGCGGCTTAATTGGCCGGCATCAGGTGGGTCCCCTTGCTTTAGCGGTTGTACTGGCACATAGGCTTGGCCTTGCTACCAAGCGGATAGAAGCGGGCCTGGCTAAGACAAGACCGTTTGACCACAGGATGCAGCCGCGGAAAGTTGCTGACAGCTGGATCATCGACGACACTTATAACGGCAACATCGAAGGAGTGTTGGCTGGACTTGATTTTTTAAAATCTGTCCAGTCCAAACGCAAGATATACGTAACGCCCGGTCTGGTTGATCAAGGAGCGGAAACGCAGCGGGTCCATATAGAGATCGGAGCGGCTATTGCGACGGCTAAGCCTGATAAGGTCGTATTGATGAAAAATTCAACAACCGGCTATATAGAGGAAGGCATGCTAGCCGGAGGATACAAAGGTTCTATTGAGATCCGTGATGATCCTTTGAATTTTTACAGTAACATCGAACATTATCTTGCGGCCGGAGACTTATGGCTGCTTCAGAATGACTGGCCTGACAACTATAGCTGACGCTAATTGTATACGTTAATCGTATATTGGAATTGCTGGTCCGTGATATAGTGAAAATATGAAAACCATAGCCGTAATCTTCGGTAGCCGCTCAACCGAGCATGATGTATCCGTAGTAACTGCGCTTTCAAGTATCATAAAACCTCTGGAGCTTTCTAAAAAGTACAAAGTAGAAGCGATTTATATCGCCAAAAACGGTGCTTGGTACTGGGATGATAAATTAAAGGATATTAAGTTGTTCCAAAAGGGTTTGGAGCAATTTTTACATAAGACGAGTCCCGCCAGTGTCCAGTTCGACGGCGGTATGACGCTTATAAAGTCCAGCGGAATAGCCGGCCGGAAAACTTCAAGGAAAGTTGACATAGTATTTCCCGCTACCCATGGTACATTCGGCGAGGATGGAAGTTTGATGGGGCTTTTAAAAATGGCCAACGTACCTTTTGTCGGCTGCGACATGGACGCCAGCGTGCTTGCTATGGATAAGGTATTAGCAAAGCAGATTGTCGGAACACATGATATCAAGGTTGCTAAATACGAGGTTGTTGCCAGCAATAGATTCGCTCGCCACTCAAACGAGATAATTAGCAAAATAGAAAAAAATCTAGGATATCCTCTGTTTATCAAGCCGGCGCACCTGGGATCCAGCATCGGCATAGGCAGGGCAGAGAATAAAACCGAACTTCGCAATGCCATTGAAGTAGCTACTCACTATGATGATAAAGTCTTGGTTGAAGAAGAAGTACAAAGCCTGATAGAAGTAACTTTGCCAATAATCGGCAACGACCAGCTCAAGCCGGCTCTTCTTGAACGGCCCTTAACCGATCCTGAAGATTTCTTTGACTTCGATACTAAATATTTAAACGGCGGCAAAAAAGGCGGCGGCAAGAAAAACGCGGCTAAAGGTGCCCAAGGATACAGTGAAATCCCAGCCAAACTTTCTGAGGGACTTTACGAAAAAGCCGAAAAGACCGGCCTGGAAGCTTACAGAGCGTTGGGTTGTCAGGGCATAGCGCGGATAGATATGCTGATAGACAGCAAGACAGGGGAAGTTTATTTCAATGAAGCGAATCCTCTGCCTGGCAGTTTGTACGCGCATAATTTCCGAGCCGCAGGGATTAGCAGCGTAGAACTTGTAGAAGAGCTGGTAAGGCTTGCCGAAGAGCGTTGGCAGCACGAAGCTTCCCGTAACACGGTATTTCAAACTAATTACCTTCAGCAATTTTAAGCCATGCGCCTTAACGTGGTTCATCCTGGAGCACATGAACTGCGCTATGAAATCCGGGGAATTGTAGAGTTTGCAAAAAAATTGGAAAAGACCGGAGTCAAAATAACCTGGGAAAATATAGGCGACCCTGTAGCAAAAGGCGAAGAAGTGCCTGGCTGGATAAGGAAGATAGTCTCGGATGAAGCATCTAAGTCCAGTGATTCTTTTGAATACTCACCGACAAAAGGTTTGCTTTCAGCTCGACAGTTTTTAGCTTCAAACAGAAGCAAAGAAACAGGCGCCAAGCTGGATCCGGAAAATATAATTTTCTTCAACGGCCTAGGTGATGCGGTTACCAAGATCTATACATGGCTGAATCCTATGGCAAGAGTTTTAGGCCCCAACCCGGCTTACCCTACGCATTCATCGTTTGAAGGCGCCCACAGCCACAAGCCTATGCTGACTTACCGGCTTGACCCGGATAATAACTGGCTGCCTGATACAAAAGAAATTAAAAAACTGGTTAAAGAAGATCCCTCAATAGTCGGTTTACTAATAATAAATCCCGATAACCCCACCGGCATGGTATATCCCGAGAGCGTTTTAAAAGAATTCGTTAAAATAGCTAAAAAACACAACTTGTTCTTAATAGCCGATGAAGTTTATGCGAACCTATCATATAGGGGCAGCAGGTTTAAATCTTTAGCTACTTTATCCGGCAATGTGCCGACCATGATAATGAGGGGGCTATCAAAAGAAGTTCCCTGGCCGGGCAGCCGCTGTGGCTGGATAGAGTTTTATAATGTTAAAAAAGACACTAATTTTGCCGCTTATGCCAGGTCTATAGAAGACGCCAAAATGTCCGAAGTTTGCTCTACTACCCTGCCGCAGACCGTCCTGCCTAAAATACTTGGCCACCTTAAATACCCGAACCATCTGGAAAAGAGGCGCAAGAAATATGAAGAGCGTGCTAAAAAAGCCGTTCAGATATTGTCAAAAAATAAGAACTTCAAAGCCGTGATGCCTAAAGGCGCTTTTTATATCTCCGTGGCATTTAGTGATGAATTTGCTAGTAAGAGATTCCGGCTAAAAGCCGCGAACTGGAAAGCCCAGAGATTGCTAGATGCAGAGCTGAGACATATGAAAAAAACGGATTTCGACAAAAGGTTTTGCTACCAAATCCTGGCTGCCACAGGCATATGCCTGGTCCCCTTAAGCACCGGTTTCAACAGTCATGTGCCGGGTTTTCGGATGACTTTGCTCGAAAGTGATGAGGGAATTTTCGAACATACCCTTAAAACAATAGTCGAGTCTGTTAAAATATAGTCCTACAATGAAGAGGTATAACCCCAAAGAGATAGAACCTAAGTGGCAGAAAGTTTGGGACGAGAGCAAAATCTACAATGCAGTCGATTTTGACAAGCGCCCCAAGTTCGTCATGCTGACCGAATTTCCATATCCCTCAGGCGATGGCCTGCATATAGGCCACACCCGCGAATATACACTAGGCGATATCATGGCCCGGCACAAAAGGATGCAGGGACATAACGTACTTTACCCTATGGGCTATGACGAATTCGGCTTGCCGACGGAGAACTATGCGATTAAAAATAAAATGACCCCTCAAGCGGCAACCAGACAGAATGTGGCTAATTTCCAGAAGCAGTTTGAAAGTCTCGGGCTAAGCATAGACTGGAACCGGAAAGTTAACACCAGCGATCCGGACTATTATAAATGGACCCAATGGCTGTTCCTGCAGTTTTTCAGCGCCGGCTTGGCATACCAGGATGAGATCGCGATCAATTGGTGTCCGCATTGCAAGACGGGCCTCGCAAATGAAGAAGTGGTAAACGGCCGCCATGAACGCTGCGACACGCTGGTAGAGAAAAAAACACTAAAACAGTGGATGCTGAAAATCACTAAATATGCCGACAGGCTGATCAAAGGCCTTAAGGACCTGGACTATCCTAGCCGTATCGCCGACCAGCAGGTTAATTGGATAGGCCGCAAAGAAGGTATAGATATTAAATATGAGATTATCGACGCCCCTGAAAAAGAAACTATAACTTGTTTTACTACTCGGCCGGATACTAATTTCGGAGCTACTTTTATCGTGCTTGCTCCAGAACATCCATTTGTTCAGAAAATCGTTGAGGGAAAAGTTGAAACAAAACATAGGGAAACTGTCATAAATTATGTTAAAAAATCATTAAGCAAGAGCGAAATAGAACGCCAGGAAGAAGGCCGAAAGAAGACAGGCGCCTTTACCGGTTTTTATGCCAAGAATGAATTAACTGGAAAAGATATGCCTGTATGGGTTTCGGATTTTGTATTGGCCGGATTCGGTACCGGTGCTGTGGTTGGAGTCCCGGGGCACGATTTAAGAGACTTCCAGTTTGCCCAGGAGTTTGACCTGCCTGTTGTCCGTGTGGTTGTAGGTCCGGATAAAGATACTTCCGAAATAACTAAACCTGAGCAAGTACAAGAAGCCAGCGGTACAATGATAAATTCTGATTTTCTAAATGGCATGGATATCCATAAGGCCACCCGGAAAATCATGGTCTATATGGAAGAAAAAGGCATGGGTAAACGCAAGGTCAGTTACAGGCTCAGGGATTGGATTTTCAGCCGACAGCATTATTGGGGGGAGCCGATTCCTATAATCCATTGTGCCGGCGACGGCCCGGTCGCGGTACCGGAAAAAGATCTGCCCGTAGTATTGCCGGAAGTAGAGAATTACGAACCGACGGATAACGGTGAAAGCCCTCTGGCTGGAGTCAAGGAATGGGTGAGTGTCAAATGTCCTAAATGCGGCCAGCCGGCCAAACGTGAAACCGACACCATGCCAAACTGGGCAGGGAGCAGCTGGTATTACCTGCGTTATTTTGATCCGAAAAACAGGAAAGCATTTGCCGATAAAAAGAAACTGGAATATTGGGGCGCGGTAGATATGTATCTGGGCGGTATGGAGCATACGACCCTGCACCTACTTTACAGCCGGTTTTGGCATCAATTTTTCTATGATCACAAATTAGTCCCCACTCCCGAGCCGTATAAGGCAAGACGGGGGCAGGGCATAATCCTTGCCGCCGACGGTTCAAAAATGAGCAAGTCTATAGGTAACGTCGTCAATCCGTCCGAAGTGATCGACAGCGGTTACGGTGCCGATGCGATGCGTCTTATCATTGCGTTTCTAGCGCCGTTTGATCAGACCACGCCATGGAACCCGGAGGGTGTGGCCGGAACGTTTAGATTCCTGCAAAGAGTTTGGACGCTGTGCCATGAATTTTTGGAGGCACCTGATCCGAAAAATCCTTCAACCGATGAAAATTTACTCCGTGCTGCACATAATGCTATTTTTAAGGTCAACAAAGACCTTAATGATATGCAGTTTAATACCACTATTGCCGCTCTTATGGAGTACAGCAACGAGCTTTATAAGATCAAAGCAGAACAGGGTTTTGATGCGAAAGAGGACTGGAAGTTTGCGCTGACGGCCCTTTTGAAACTGCTCGCCCCCTTTGCGCCGCATATCACCGAGGAATTATGGCATGAGTTCGGGGAAAAAGATTCTATACATACGTCTGAGTGGCCGGTATACGATAAAAAATATCTGGTTCGGGATATCGCCAATATAGTTGTCCAGATCAACGGCAAATTAAGGGCAAATATAGAAGTGCCTGCCGGATCAAGCGAGCAGGAGGTCATTGAAGCGGCTAAAACGGACGAAAGGGTATCAAAACACTTGGAAAATAAAAAGGTACGTAAAAGTATTTACGTACCCGGCAAATTAGTTAACTTCGTAGTTTGATTATCTGGGCATTCTAAGTTCAAGAGGAGGAGAATCCGGAATCGACTCAGCTGGCAGTTCGGGAGCTTCACGACCTCTCAGGATACGGATTTGTTCGCCAGCACCGGCAACCAAACCTCCTATATTAGCATCCGGGTCTTCAAAGTAGCGTCTGGCAGCTCTGTCTAGCATACCGTCATCACCCAAAGCTTGGCGGTTTCCCCAATTGCCTATCGCATCCAATACACGCCCGTCACTGGCGGGGCCAGTGCCTGCTTCCCAGTGCCTATCTTCTTCCCGCTCACGGCGGGCTAAACGTTCAGTCCTTGCTTGATCTATTAACTCAGCTTTCCGTTCAGGTGATAGTTCAAAAGGCGTGACTTTAAATGTTCTGGTCATGTTTCTATAATAGCACTTATGGTTAAATTTGTCAATATCTTAGAGCATTTTTCTTATGATTTCCTCAGCCGCAATTCCGCCCAGTATAAAGACAGGTGAATACGGGAGTACCGACCCTCTTAGGGAGGGTGCAGCTTCGCTGTAACCATCTATAGGCGTAAGTTCCGGTAGCGGCCTTTCCTCTGCCGGCAATTCCTCCAGACTGGCAATACCTAATTTACGCGGCAGTATAAGCAGCTCGTCGTCCCTGTCGCGGCCGGATAACCGGTCTCTGGTGGCTCTCCAGTCCTCAAGACGAACCAGGTTATCTTGTCCGGGCATTTTCTCCGCTGAAAAATCTCCTTCATTTGCCCAGTCGAAAAGTGAGTACATCATTTTATTATAACACTTATATTAAATAATTTCAAATACATATTGTCGAATTACCCCTGTTGTGTCCGTTTAGGATTAATGGTAAGATTATCTTAACTGCGAATTAAATTAAAGCAAAACATGACTATAAGTAAAGTTCTGCTTAGTAGAAAGGGAGAAATATATGGGAAAGCCAAAGAAGCGGACAACACCGAGACGAACAGGCAACCGCCGCAGCCACCTAGTGTTAAGACTGGCCAGGAAAGTAAACGCAAAAAGCCCGGTAAAAGTCTTTACCACCAAGAGAGAGACCGGTAAAAAACAGCCGGCCAAATAACCCTTGCTGTGCCGGTACGCTATAATAGTATCCAGGAGTGACAGTTTAACAAATGAGCGCTAATCGACATCTAGGCAGAATCATCGCTCTGCAAACTATGTATGAAATAGAGCTGAGGCAGGGTAGCGGCGATGAGCACGTGAATATCAAACAAGTGCTTAAGAGGAATGTCGACCGCTATAGCGCAAAACTGGATGACAAGGCCTTTTTAAACGAGCTAGCTGAAGGTGTTTATAAGACAATCGAGGATTTGGATAAAAAGATCCAGCCGATCGCACCTGATTGGCCTTTGAGCCAGATCGCCCGGATCGATCTTTGTATCCTAAGGATTTCTTTTTATGAACTTTTGTTCATGAAAAACACCCCGCCCAAAGTAGTAATAAACGAAGCCGTTGAGCTCGCAAAGTCATATGGCGGTGAAAATTCCTCGAAGTTCATAAACGGTGTACTGGGAACTTTGTTAAAGTCACTGCAAACTGATAAGCCCGCACCGCCAGTTAAGAAAGCCGCGAAAAAAGAAGCTAAGAAAGATTAAGTAAGGATTTACAACGCAAGATTATGAAAAAACCTAATATTAAAAAGCCCAAGGTAAAGCGACCGAAACCGATTGCGGGCATAAAGAAATTCATGCCAAAGCGCAAGCCGGCTATCAGCGAGGTCGTACGCGAGCCGACCAGCGGCGGGATGGTTTTCCGTCGTAATAAGCAGGATAAGATAGAAATATTGCTTATCCAGGATGCTAAAGACCGCTGGACAATCCCTAAAGGTCACATCGAAGAGGGAGAATCACCGAAAGCAACCGCCGAACGCGAAATACGCGAAGAAACAGGCCTGCAGGAAATGAATGTAATGAATTGGCTGGGGAAGATTAATTTTCGCTACAGGCGGGCTAACAGCCTGGTGCTGATGACTACCGAGATTTTCCTGGTCCAGGCCAAGGGTAATACCGATAAATTAAAACCGGAAGACTGGATGAACGGTATCGGCTGGTTCAGTCCAGGCGAAGCGCTTGATAAGATAGAATACGAAGATATAGGGAAGTTAATACTTTTAGGCTTGAAGAAAATAAGAAATGCCGGACTTTAAACCGCCAAAAAAAGATTTTATAAATCTGCAAAAACAGGATATAGAAAAATACAAGGCTTTTGCCCGCGATGTGCTGGGAGTTGAGTTTAATAATATCGGCCTGCTTATAACGGCTTTTACTCACCGGTCGTATGTAAATGAGCATAAGAAGACGGTATTCGAACACAACGAAAGACTGGAATTCCTCGGCGATGCGGTATTGGAGCTGGTGGTGACCGAGTATCTTTATAATAATTTTGATGAACAAGAGGGCGTGCTGACTAACTGGCGCAGTGCGCTGGTACGGACCGAAAGCATAGGCGCCGCGGCCGAAGAGTCTGATTTCGAACCTTTTTTAAGGTTAAGCAGGGGCGAGAAACGGGGAACCGACAGAGCCAAAGCGCAAATACTGGCTAATTCCTATGAAGCTGTCTTAGGCGCCTTATATTTGGATCAAGGCTATGGGCCGGCTGAGAAGTTTATAAATAAAACGATACTTTCGAAGCTGCCGGATATCCTGGCCAGCGGATCGTGGATGGACGCTAAAAGCCGTCTTCAGGAACTGGCTCAAAGCCGAGAGAGTTCTACCCCCGTTTATCGTGTACTGGACGAACACGGACCGGACCATGAAAAGACATTTACCATCGGTGTATTCATATCCGGAAAATTACGCGGCAAAGGCGTAGGCTATAGCAAGCAGATAGCTCAGCAGCAAGCGGCTGAAAAAGCCCTTGATAGCTATGGGCCCGTTAAAAAAGGCTAATTTATTGACAACAGAGGTAACTTCAGATAGAATAGCTAGATATTTCAATTTATTAACTTAAGTCTGAAATCAGACGGGGAGATCGAAAAATAATCTATATATGCTAAGCATCCGCATGAAAAGATTGGGCAGAAAAGGACATCCTACATACAGGGTTGTAGTTCAAGATACCCGTCAGTCGCCATCCAGCGGTAAGTATGTAGCGCTTCTAGGCAGTTATGATCCTCATACGAAACAATCTACGCTCGTTAAGGATAAGGCGGAATTTTACCTTAAGCACGGTGCCCAGCCATCTGATAGGGTAATAAGTCTGTTCCAGAGTGAAAAAGTCAGTTTGCCCAAGTGGGTGAAGAAGCCGACAAAGAAAAGCAAAGAGCTTCGTAATCCGGATAAGTTGCGCCGCAACCGTCCGGCGGATGCAACTCCCCCTGAGGCTCCAGCCGAAGAAACAAGCAAAACAGAAGATGTTGCTGAGCCAGTAGCTACAGAGGCGAAATCATCTGAGCAGGCTAAAGAAAAAACTGTCGTCGAAGCAGATACCAAAGCTGAAGCAGAAGAATCCGGCCAGCCGGCTGAGGCTAGTTCTGAACCGGCTGAAAAACCGGAAGAAACGACTGCCGCTGAAAAAACCGCTGCGGACGAGGAGTCTAAAGCGGAAGAGCCTAAGCCTGAAGAGACTTCAGACGAAAATCCATCAGCGGATAAGGCTTAGCATTTTTCTAAATTTGGTATAATCAATTCATAAAGTTAAAAATTAGGAGATCCGCGTGAGTACTAGTATCGACCAGCAATTTGTTGAGTTTGTTGTTAAATCATTAGTCAGCAAACCAGACAGCGTCAGCGTAACAAGAAGAATTGACGAAAAAGGAGTTCTTTTAGAGCTGACAGTGGATCCTGAAGATCTTGGACGGGTCATAGGCAAAAGAGGGGCGACGGCCCAAAGTATCCGGACGCTGCTCCGGGCATTAGGCACAAAAAATGATGCAAGGTACAATCTTAAGATCGTAGACAACGGCCCTGATAAAAGTCCGGGAAGTGCCACCGAAGGCGAGTCAAGATCAGAAGGTGCCTGGGGCCGTGATGAAACTGAAACTCAAGCTGAAACCGAAGCTAAGCCCGTGGCAAGTGATGATAAAGATGCTGATAGTAATAAGCTAGCTTCCGACGAGAATGATTCCGATGTCGAAGAGCAAAAAGAAGAGGATAATTTTTCGCGGACTCGAAAAGAGCTTGCCGACCTAGATGATTTAGATGTATAATCCGTCTAGTCGTAAGACACAAATTTAAAAATAAGCTCGTTGCGAGCAATTCGAAGACGAATTGGAGCTTTATGTGGTAAAAGAATCCGCTTACTGGCGGATTGTTTTATTTTTATGAGATAATAACTAAAATGAAAATTCAAATTATAAGTTTGTTTCCAGAAATGCTTCCGGCGGTACTTGAGACAAGTATGCTTTATAAAGCAAAGGAAAAAGGCATTGTTGAGTTTGATTATATTAACTTGCGGAAATTTGGCTTAGGAAAAAGAAGGCAGGTTGATGATATTGTCTACGGCGGCGGAGACGGCATGCTGCTAAAGCCCGAACCGATAATAGCAGCCATAGAAGATGCAAAAAAAAGATTGCCTGAAGCAAAGGTTATATTGATGACACCTCGCGGCAAGAGATTTGACCAGGCAAAGGCACAAAAAATAGCTGATAACAAGACGGATCTGATTTTTGTCTGCGCCCGCTACGAAGGTTATGACGAGAGAATCACCGGTTTCGTTGACGAAGAGATATCCATTGGCGATTACATACTGACCGGCGGGGAGCTTGCGGCTATGGTGGTTATTGACAGCGTGGTCAGATTGCTTCCCGGTGTCCTGGGTGGTGAAACCAGCGCCGAGATAGAAAGTTTTACGGACGAGGAAAAAACTTTGGAATACCCGCAGTACACAAGGCCGGAAATATATCGTGGGATGCAAGTTCCTAAGGTTCTATTGTCCGGAAACCACAAAAAAATTGATGAATGGCGTAAAAAACATCGAAAACCTAGTTAATAATCGGGCAAGCTGTTATATTATTTAGAGATTTTATTAAACTTAAATAAAAAGAAACCGATGCTTAAGACAGCAGAGAGAAACATCAAGCAGGCTGCCACAAACTTAGGTATAAGCGACCAGGAATTGGCGCTCATACTCAAACCTAATAAGATACACAAGGTTAAGATAACTGTCGGAGATCGGGAATATGACGGCTACAGGATACAGCACAGCAACAAGCTGGGGCCGTATAAGGGCGGAATTCGTTTTCATCATGAGGTACACCTGGAAGAGGTCCAGGCCTTAGCGACATTAATGAGTTTCAAAACTTCTGCTGTCGGCCTGCCCCTCGGCGGCGGCAAGGGCGGGGTTATCGTGGATGTTTCCGAGCATGACCTTGATGCTTTAGAGAAAATCTCCCGAGGTTATGTCCGTGAACTTCACAAGCATATCGGTCCGGACATCGACATACCTGCTCCTGACGTCAATACAAATGCCCAGATTATAGATTGGATGACGGATGAATATGAGATCCTAACCGGCGACAAATCAAAAGCCAGTTTTACCGGCAAGTCGTTGAGCAATAGAGGCTGCTGGGGCAGAGAAGAGGCCACCGGCCGCGGCGGCGTCATCGCACTAAGAGAATATTTGAAGAAAATCGGCAAGAACCCTAAAGAAACGACCGTCGCCGTACAGGGTTTGGGAAATGTCGGATATTACTTTTCCAAGATCGCCCATGATGAATATGGGATGAAAATCATCGCAGTTTCTAACTCAAAGAAAACTATTGTATGCGACAAGGGTTTTGATTTCAGCCAACAGACTTATTCAAGACAAGTTATAGACAGCTTGGAAAAACAAAAGACCTCAAAAAGCTTACCGGTAAACAAAATCTTAGAACAAGAAGCAGGCGTGCTGGTCTGCGCGGCTCTGGCGGATACTATAGTGTTTAAAAACTCCGATCTGATAAAGGCGGGAATAATCCTTGAGCTGGCTAACGGCCCCGTGGATTATAGGTCCCATGAGAAGATGACGGAAGAAGGCAAGGTTATAATCCCTGATATTATCGCAAATGCCGGCGGCGTGATAGTCAGTTATTATGAATGGCTCCAAAATAAGAATAATGAAACCTGGGAGTTAGAAAAAGTCAGGAATGAGCTGGATGAAACGCTAAGCAAAGCGATGAAAAAAACCATGGAATATTCGGATAGGACCGGACTGTCCTTAAAGCAATCGGCTTTTGAAATAGCTATCCAGAATCTGCGTAAAGATCCTGCCGCCGCAGAAGCGATAGTTGAAGAAATAGAGGAAGAGCTGGTAAAAAAACCGGCTTAAGCTAAGCGTCTCTTAGCGCAATGTTTCTTCAAAGTTTGATATCGGGTCATAGAATCCGCGGTCTATGATGAACGTTTCTAATTTTTTATCGTATCCCCTGGCTACGCTGAAGCCGACTATAATAAATAAAATCCCTATGATTTTTCTGAATCTAGCGCTAGGATCATTCAGCCACCCGAATTTTTGCACCAGCCCCTGGCCCATATAAGAAACCAGCAGAAGAACGCCGGACAATCCGACGGCATAGGCTACCAGGTAGGCTAATCCTTCAGCGAATGAGGTCGGCAAAACGGCGGCGATAATAAAAGCGTATGTGGGGTTGCAGCTTGAAAACACCGGTCCCAGAGCAAACCCGGTCAGAATATCTCCTAAAAATCCGGACTTACTTAAAGTCCTTCCTAAAAGCTTGTTCGCTTGGTTTACAAAACCGATTTTTTGAGCGAATCTTTCCCAGATTGCGGGAAAGAGTAAAGTCAGACCTAGCAGGATGATTATACAGCCGGCTATTAATTGCCAGACCATAACCGGCACGCCTAAAAGCGAAGTTGAGGCTTTGAGGATAAGTGTAAAGATGATGACCGAAATGCCGAGACTAAGGCTGATTATTAAAGGCCTTTTCCATGATAAATTTTTATCGTTACCGGCGCGGACTATGCTTCCGCCTACGATTATCGGCAGTAAGGTGAAAGTGCAAGGGGCCGCAACCGTTAAAACACCCGCTAGAAACGAGACTATCAGAAGTGTCATTTATTTATAAAATTTTCTACTACAGAATCGATCGAAGGCTCATCGTAAGCTGTGTACTTATCAATAAAGTTTCCTTGGTTGTCAACTTTTACGAATGTAGTCTGCAAGGTCACACCGTACTTTTTGCGAAGAGCCTGGTTGCTGTCATAATCTACTTTATAGATCGTTACACCTCCGGGAATTTCTCCGCCTTCATATATGCTGCTTTCGATTGCCCGGCACTGCGGACACCAGGGAGCGTGAAAGAACAGATAATTTTCAGTTTTGCTGTCTGCTAATTTTGCCTGGTCATAATCAACATATCTATCTGCTTGTTGAGACTGAGACTCATCAACCTGTTTGCTGGAAGATTCGGGCTGGCTTGATTGTTCCTCTGTATTATTAACGGCCGGAGCATCGGCTTTTTTAGCTACCAGAACAAAAACTGCTGCGAAAATTATCACCGCCGCTATTGCAAGGGATATTGCCGTGGTCTTTTTCATATATTTAACAATTATAACAAACGGCAGGCAGGCTTAGCCGGTATGGTAAAATTACTTAGATGACTAAAGGGGTGCCTATCTATGATCCGCTCAAAACTTTTGATGATAATTTCGACCACGGCCCTTTTGGCGGATTTGCTTCAGGCGGAGAATATAAAAATTCCGGCGAGCCGCAAAACCGTTTTCTTGGCTTCCCAATTTACGAGCCTTTCGGCATAGCGGCCGGTCCTTTGCCGACCAGCAAGCATACGACCGGCGCTTTTAAAAACGGATATGATGTGGTCGTATATAAGACTCAACGCACGATTCCGGTAAATGCGAATCAGTTTCCCAACATAATCCCTATCGATATAGAAGGGGATGTAACTTTAGAACAAGCCGATAAGGGATTGGTCATGCGGGATGAATTCAATGAAGATCCGACAAAGCTGACTATTACGAACTCTTTTGGCAACCCTTCCCGAGGCCCGGAATATTGGACGAATGATATGAAGGCTGCGCTATCCGGCCAGGGCAAGGGCCAGTTGCTTGTCATGAGCGTTTGCGGTACTATCCGAAAAAACCAGACCCAGGATGAATATTTCCAGGATTTTGCTGATGCTGCCAAGCAAGCCTATGATGCAGGAGCTAAGGCAGTAGAGCTCAATCTATCCTGTCCTAATGTGGCGAATGAAGGAATCATCTGCTATACACCCGGAGCCGTCAAAGTTATAGTCGACAAGACCCGGAAGCTTATCCCGGACGCTAAGCTGGTTTTAAAATTCGGTTATTTCTCAAAAGATCAACAAGTACTGCTTGAACAGATTATAGATAGTATTGCCGATAAAGCCGATGCGATTTCCACTATCAATACAATACCCGCGGCGGTTTATAAAAAAGACGGATCGCAAGCCCTACCGGGCGAGGGCAGGTTAAAGTCAGGGCTTTGCGGCGCTGGCATAAAATGGGCCGGACTGGACATGGTAAAAAGGCTTAATGACCTCAGGAAAACAAGGGGCTATAATTTTGAAATTGTCGGAGTAGGCGGGGTCATGACAGTCGATGATTACCAAGAATACCGGCAAGCCGGAGCAGATTGCGTACAAGCCTGCACCGGTCCTATGTGGAATCCTGGACTGGCTTCGGAAGTAAAGTCTAGCTTATAAGTCGTCCGGATCCGGGGGCGGCGAGTACTTTGCCGTTTTCGTAAACAAGGTTGCCGCGGATAAATACTTTTTGGACTTTGCCGACTACTTTCCTGCCGGCAAAAGGGCTCCAGCCGCATTTGGTTTTTAAGTCTTCATTTTTTATTTCGTATTCGGACATGTCGATCTCGATCTTAGTACTGTCGTCGGTTTTTACGCTGAGCAATCTCGCCGGCGCGCTGTGCATCTTATCAATTATCTGCTGCCGGCTGATCTTGCCTTGCTGCTCAGCCGTTAGCATCAGAGGCAGGGCGGTTTCCAGGCCCGGGACTCCGAAGGGCGGGTTTGGCGAGTCCTTTTCGGCTTTTGTATGCGGTGCATGGTCAGTTTCAATAATATCTATTGAATCAAGATTCTCCCACAAAAATCTTTGGTCTTCTTTTGTTTTCGGCCCGGGCTTCATATGTAGATATGGGCCTAATTTTTCTTTGTCGTCTTGAGTTAAGAACAAATAAGTAGGCGTTACACCGCAGCTTACCGGCAATCCTTCTTCTTTTGCTTTTATGGCCAGCATTAGCTCTTCCTTGCTCGAGATATGGCATATATGGGTTTGTTTTTTAACTTGCCTTATAACTGACAGGACGGTTTCCAGCAATTCGTTATTTTCCGATTCCACATGTAGTAATATAGGTTTAGTTTCCGGCCATGCCCGGTATATACTAAGAAGTTTCTCGGATGGAACCACATAATTGCCGGTGGTGGTGTTAAGGTATATTTTAAGACCTTTGACTTTGTCTAACACCTTATCAAATTCAGCAAAATTGTCGCCTAAAGTCCCGAAGTAAAAGCCGATATCGCAGACCGCTTGTTTGCTCGCGGACAATATCTTTTCTTCTACGTCTTCCAATGACATGACCGGTTTAATGTTGTTGGGCATATCCACGACAGTAGTAAAACCGCCGGCAAGAGCCGCTGATGTTCCGGTAAAAAAATCTTCCTTATGGGTTTGCCCCGGATCACGCAGGTGCACATGCGGATCAATCAAGCCGGGTAAAGTTATTATTTCACCCATACCGTCTTTATGTTCACGAACTCTTTAATGCCGTAATGCGACAGTTCGCGGCCGTAACCGGATTTTTTAACGCCGCCGAATGGCAGGCGGGGGTCGGACTTGATCGGACCATTGATGAATACGGCGCCGGACTCTAGCTTTGGGGCTATTTCTTCCATGGCTCTTTTAGTGTCGCCGGTAAATAAGTTTGCACCAAGTCCATATATGCTATCATTAGCGACTTTGACCGCTTCAAAGGCATCCTCTACACCGATGATAGCGAAAATAGGACCAAAAGTTTCCTGATTGCAAACGGGCATATCAAACGAAGTATTGGTGACGATAGTCGGCGGATAAAAGTATCCGGTGGTATTTTCCATTTTTCCGCCTGCGAGGATTTTCGCTCCTTGGTTTACGGACTCTTCCACTTGTTTGGCTATGTCGTCTACCATTTGCTGGTTAGCAAGCGGCCCTACCTGAACGCTTGGATCGGTTGGGTCTCCGACTACCAATTGTGCAACCGCTTCAGCCAGCTTTTTCTCAAACTCAGCGAGAACAACCTTAGAAACAATGAACCTTTTCGCCGCTATGCAGCTCTGGCCGCCGTTGTATTGCAGTCTGGCGGTCACGGCTGCTTCAACCGCGGCATCCAAGTCGGCATCCTCTAAAACGATGAAAGGATCGCTGCCGCCTAGTTCCATGACGGCCTTTTTTATCTGCGAACCGGATTGCGCAGCTACGGCTTCGCCGGCTTTTTCACTGCCGGTCAGTGTTACAGCTTTAATTTTAGGATTATCTATTACCTGAGCGACTTTGGCTGAGCCGATCGCCAAGTTTAGAAAAACTCCTTCCGGCAAGCCGGCATCTCTTATGACTTTCTCTATAGCCTCGGCGCTCATTTGTACATTGGAGGCATGCTTCAAAACTCCTGCGTTTCCGGCCATGATTGCCGGCGCGGCGACCCTGAAAACTTG